>NZ_JNAH01000002.1 GCF_000759885.1 Prochlorococcus marinus str. GP2 | reverse complement strand
CTTTGGAGGTAACTTACTCTCTACCTTCTTCTCCTTAATGTTGAGATTTGGTAGTGGCGGTAGTTCTTGCTTTTTATCAGAAGTATCCTCCTTTACCTTTGGAGGTAACTTACTCTCTACCTTCTTCTCCTTAATATTGAGATTTGGTAGTGGCGGTAGTTCTTGCTTTTTATCAGAAGTATCCTCCTTTACCTTTGGAGGTAACTTACTCTCTACCTTCTTCTCCTTAATTTTTGGTTTTTCTTTATCTTTTACATTTTCGGTATTTAATTTTTTATGAACATTTTTAGAAAGAAATTTATCCACTAAAAAGTTGGCATTCTGTAAGTAATTTTGTGAATCTAAATTTTTAATTAAAGATAAACCTAATCCAATTATTCTTGACATAGAAAATTGATTTATTTCATCAGGATTATATGTAAACTCTTCTAACCAATAATTAGAAGAAGGTGAAATCAAGTAAGTATCCATAGACAAAGACTCTCCTAATATATTTACAAGATTCTCATGTTGACTATTTCTTCCTGACAAATATAAATTTCCTTTTTTTTCTAAATTGTTATCATCTAAAAAAGCTCTAAAGGAATTTTTTATTTCTCTTATAAGCACTTTGAGATCTAACTTAGACAAGGGCAAATATCCTGAAGCTTTTACACTATTTTTTGAGTCTTTTTCTTGTATCTTAATCTTCTTAATTTCATCAATAGACGGGTAATTTCTAATAGATCCAAGTCTTTTTATATATATTGGTCCAGATTTATCTAAAATCATCATCTGGGTAAATTCATCAAGTAACTCAATAGAAATAATTAGATTTTCATTATCTAAATTATCAATTTCATTTCTTAATAAATTAGATGTACAATTATGACTTGTTTGAATTGAACATAACTCTAAATTAGCAGCATTTATTGTCTCTAAAATTAAATTAACGTTTTTTTGAGGAATTGAAGTAAGAAAATATTTATTAAAAGTTTTATTATTTTTATAACTTTTTGGCAATGTAGTTAGTGAAATATCAAAATCAGAATTATTTAATGAGATAGGTATTTGTATCCCAGAGTCTGGATTTTCTAGAAATTCAATTGAATCTTTTTTGTCGACATTATCTGGGATTTCAATTAATCTCGTATAACATGCATCAGAAGGTATAGAAATTGCTACCCTCTGTGAGTTTAATTTTAACTCTTTTAACACACCCAAAATAGTAGATCCAAAAGCTGATGGATCTGTTGGCAAAGATTTTTCAATTGCCTCTTTTGGTAAAGATTGCCGATATACTTTTTTGATTAATAACTTCCCATTTTTTGATTTAGCTAAAGCAATATTAAAAAATTCATTACCTATTTCTATTAAAATTACCTTGCTACTAATTTTTCTTGTAAGTTCATAAAAAAAATCCTTCAAATCTGCGATTGTATATTCAGATAATTTTTTATTATTTGTTTTAGAAACAGCCATATTAACAGAAAGGTTTTGGTCTACAGAAAATTCTTCTCAAAGGAGCTGAATTATATGATATTCCATTATTTGGTTTTGCATAAATAATGTAAATACCGGGCTTAGCATCTTTAGGATTTTTTCTGTTTAAAAGATTTTCATATGAATCTTCAAAAAGTTGAGTTTCATGAGTTATACAAATACTGTAATTATCAGGAATAGCATTTTTACTAATAGAGTCAATTCCCCAATCTCTACCTGGACTGGATGTACATTCAAGATTTCTAATAAACGTACTACTTAGACCCGGTTGAGATAGAGTTGAAATAATCGAATCAATAGTAAGGTTTATTTTATAATGATGATTTAAAATATCAGGCATGGGATTTGTAGAGGCGTCTATTTCTTGTGCTAACTCAAAATCTAAATTACCATCCAAGTTAATTGGCCTCATAAAATTAGCAGTAAATTTTGATACCACAACAAAAACCCCCATAAATGCAGTTAGCATTAAAGTTGCCATAACTAGTTCTGGTATTGTCATTCCCTTGTTCCTATCAAATTTATTTGAAAATTCCATATTCGATCCAATTAGTAAGGGAGATTTTTTATTGCAGTGTTTATATTAGAAAGATCAGCACGATCAGTCCAAAATGCGTCTGTTAAAATCTTTCGCTCATCAATCGTCAAATAATCCTTCCCTAGCTCTTTTTCAACTTTGTTGGTAAATTGAAGAGTTACCAACATAGCTACAGTGGCCGCAGACATAATTACTGCTCCAATTACTGATGAAATCATAATATCCCTTCTTGTTCGTCGGGATTATTCTCAAAGTCACAATATACATTTTTCTTATCCTTAGTTGGTATTATGCAGGAAAATAGACCATATTTATATTCTTCCTCAAATGTGGGTATGATTAAAACTCTATGTTTACGTAAATCCTCATCTGGTAAGGACTCCAAAGCACATGCATTAGTAAATAATTTCCCTTTAGAGAAAGTTTTTTTATTACCATTTTCCTTTTCAAAGTCTCCTGCAATTTTATATTCTGGGTTTTTATATTCATCTTTAAAAGTATCTTTAACATAAACACAGATATCACTATCTGGAACTGATGAAGTATATAAAATTTTCATTATTTGTTGGTCAAGTCTAAGATAATATTCATTATAAGTTTTATCTTTCAAAGGAAATAGTCTTTCAATAGCAATTAAGTTTACTCCAATTTGCATCATTGCCGAAATACCAGAAATCATTGCAATTCCAAGACCTGCATATAAGTAAATCATAATTATGAGTTGAGTCTATTTTTTTTTAACACATTAAATCTTTCCATAGACAGCAATTTTTAAATTAACTTTTAAATCTTTAATCTCATCTTGTGATTTTATTTCTTTATTAGTTTCAATTTTTTCAAGTGTAAATTCTTCAAACAAAATTATATTTTCTTGTAACTCTAATTCTTTTAAAAATGACAATAGATCCAAATATTTTGCATTTAAATTTAAATCTAAATTGTATTTCTTTACTCCCTCTACGAGTAATTCATCAGGATTAATATTTAATTCATCTTGAATTTTACTATTTTCAGCTTCTACAAACTTTATTGAGGATATAGGCTTAATTGAATTAAACTCAATATTATTTTTATTCCCTATATAGCCTAATCTAGAAATAAAAGTTTCTAGATTTGTTGTGCCAGAAATTAATTCAATAATTTTTGATTTTTGAGAATTTAGTTTTACTAGTTTCTCTGAAATGATTCGAGATTGTTTCTGTAAATCAGGTAATTTACTAACTTTGATTTTGAATTGCTTCAATTCATTTTTAACCATATTTGACGAAACATATTTGGGAATCGAAAATGTGGTAAAAAGAATAAAAGCAATAAGTGAAGAAATTATAGAAGGCAGTAAAATAGCAGCTCTCTCAGGAGTAATAAGATTATTTCTTTTTGGTGAAAAATTTACCATTTAATTTTTATCAACATTTTTTAGTAAATCTATTCTGTTTGATAGACCTTCAGATCCTAATTTTTTAAGATATTTCTGATTGATCTCTTCAAAATCAGAAGTGATTTTTGTAGTTATATCAACAATATAATGACCTTCACTTTCACCTTTAATCTTATCAACAGCCTGTATATTGCCTAAATCAATATCGCTGAAGTTTATAAATTCAGAATCATCTAAACTTATCAAAAAACCATTAATCAAATTAAAAGTTTTTCCCTCTGGTACCTTGCTCTTCAGACTTAAAATAGAGGAAGAAGAATCTAAATATATGAGTTGGATACTTCTAGGAAGTATTGATGATACCTCAGCTAATAACGCAGAGCTGGAACTTAAATTAACAATAGAATTCTTTAGCTTATTGTTGAAAGAAGCAATAGTCTTTAAATCTTTAGATTCTTGATCAAGTTTCTTTTGCAACGCATCATATTTTTCGACTAATGGTTTTATATCTGCAATTTTTCTTTGAATTATGTTAGATCTAATAATGAAAACAAAACCAAAAAGAAGAGATAGGGAAATAATAGATAAACCTATATAAATTCCTTTATTTATATATTTCCTAGTATCAATAAAGAAAGGCTCTTGTAAGAAATTACCTTCTCTCCTTTTTCTTAATAAATCAATACTTTTAAAATTTGTTGAAGTCATTATTTTATATTTTTAAAAAAAAATATTTAGTCCTTTTCATTTAAAACCTTCGGAGTTACAAGAATTATTAACTCGCTTTTCCTTTTGACGGTAGTATTATTTCTAAATAAGCTTCCTAAAAGCGGTAGATCCCCAAGAAGGGGGGTTTTTTTAGTATTAATTGCATCTTCGTCCTTTAATACGCCAGAGATAACAAGAGTATTTCCATCTTTAACTCTAATTACGCCTGTATCTAATCTTCTCACACTTAATGTACTTTGAGTTCCGCAATTTGCTACT
This sequence comes from Prochlorococcus marinus str. GP2, assembly GCF_000759885.1. Taxonomy (NCBI): domain Bacteria; kingdom Bacillati; phylum Cyanobacteriota; class Cyanophyceae; order Synechococcales; family Prochlorococcaceae; genus Prochlorococcus; species Prochlorococcus marinus. The sequence goes on along the minus strand of NZ_JNAH01000002.1, from coordinate 129,252 downwards.
GTCTCTGTCTTAGTAATAGATGATATTGCGGGACTCAGTGAAAAAGTTACAAACCCATTATCATCAATTTTATTTAATTTTGCTCCAAAAGTAATTCCTGCAATTCCTTTGAAAGCAGTACATGTTGTAACTCCATCTGAAACATTTGTTTCAAAAGAGGTTACTACACTTTCACCTACTTTAATAAATGCTTCATTTGCAAATGGTCTGCCTATCGAAGCTTTGGATAAACCATCATCCACTTCAGCTGCTCCAGATAGAATTGGGTCTTGATTTTCTCCTAAAATTAATGTTGGAGAAGCAATTATTTTTGCATTATCATTTGTTATTTTCCTTGATAGCCAATTAATAAAATTATTATTACTTAAAGACGAACCTGCACCTATAAAGCTTGAAATAGGACCATTAATAGGTGGTACAGCAAAACTAGAGTCATTGGCAACTGAAATATCAAATCCACCGTTATTAATTATGTAGGTACCGCCTGAACGAGCTTCAAATTTATTTTCTGTTAGATCAGACTTTTCTAAAGAAACGTCAATTATTTGAACTGATAACGCTACTTGTCTATGCATTACATCAAGAGACTTTATATACTTTTCAGCAGTTGCAATCAAATTTTTTTCTCCCACAAGAGTAATAGTTTGAAGTCTCAAATCTACAGTTCCAATAAGGCCACTTAATGGTCCTCCAACCATTCCATATGAATTAATATAATTTTCTGTCAACTCAACTACTGAACTATTGCTACTGCCTAGTTCATCTCCAGCAATTGCATTACCTTTTACCAAGACTTTGGATATTTTTGCCCCAAGTGTTGAAAGATAATCACCTACAGAAGCCGCAGAAGCCTGATTAATCCTATAAGTCTTTGAAAACTTTGGAACTAAGCTTTTATTAAAAATATTTTCTCCAACAAATATTATTCCTTTTTCAAACTTAGCCTGAAGATTTGAAGCCATCAAAAGGCTATTAAATACTTGAGAGAAATCCTGATTAACAAAATTCACCGTAACTTTGGGGTCATTTAAATCTTTATCTTCGTTAATAGTTATAGAATCATTTTCACTAGATTTATTATTTATATATAGGAATCCATAATCACCAGTTTTAGCAAGAAATTTTAAAGTCTCCAAGACATTTGCCTCAACTAAATTTAAAGTTATTTTAGGGCCTTCTAAATTAACATAACCCCTTGGTGGAATAGTAAAACCGCCTACGAAGATTTTCCCTGAAGGGGGTGTTTTATTTAAATTCTTATTGGATTCTGATTTGAATGTTTTATCATTAGAATCTTTTGAATTTGACTTATAAATTGTTTGATTAATCTCCTCTTTCAAGTCTTCTATAATTGAATCATTTGGTGGATCGATAGACTCCAAATTAATTTTTTGCTGATCTGCTGAATTAAATTTACTAATTTCACTTAGCTTTAATTCATTTTTATCTATTTCAGTATCAATAATATTATTTCCCGAGGAAATATTATTTCGCTTTTCATTATCATTTGATAAATCGACTGAAACTATTTGATTATTTATCAAATCTTTTTGAGTTAATTTTATTTTTTTGCTACTTCCTAAATTAGCTTTATAGTTAAGATTTATGGAGTTATTTGAGAATTTTGCTGAGGCAGACAAAGGGACAAAAATAGCGATAAATGTCAATACAAAGGCATTGAAGTTTTTTATTTTGAAAAAAATATTTAAATAGTTATTTTTATTATTCATTTTTAAATTTCTTTGTTAAAAAAAGACCATTCATTTTCATATTTTCTTTCTGTTGTTTTGTTTGATTTGGTCATTTCAATAATCTTCTTTTTATAGAGATCTCTTAAATTTTTTGAATCAATTTGTATAGATAAATCTTGGTAGTTCGTTATGTCCGATGTTTCATCATATGGATATTCTAATCCAAAAAATTCATCAAATAAATTCGTTGAATTTTCATATTCGTGAAATTCAACGGAATATAGATTGAGAGAATTTTCAAAATCTTTTTCATTTATATGACTAGAACTTAAAGTCTCACTATAAGCGAAATTATTATTTGTAATTAAGTATCCCAAACCAAAAAGAATAAATATAAATTTTTTAAATCTTATTTGTCTAACTATATATTCCATAGATAATGAGAAATACTGATTTCTAAAATTATATTTATAGGATCTAATAAGCTTTAATCTTATAATTATTGCAAATCTAAGTAAAGTAGTCAATAACTGTAAGCTTCAGTATTAAAACTTTAGTAAATTTCATAGCATAAAAATACTTATATAAAACACAATTTTCGAAAGATTAGATTTCTACAAACTAGGTAAATAGTTTTCCATTTTTATTAATTTATTTTTTAATAAGAAGAACTTAATTGCTATAGTAATTAGATGGACAAAAAGAAGAAATTATTTAAAAAGCCCTATGATCTTAAAGATGTAAGTTTTCTTTTTATTATAGTTGCATTTATATTAGTCATAGCTGCAGTTCTTGGTAATAACTTATTTGGAGTTTTTCAAGATAATATTAATTTTGGATAAATAAAAACAAATTTTTTTATTTAATATATGAAAAATAAAATAAATTTTATATAACTTTAAGATCAATTAAGTTTAAACCTTTTTTGAAAAACAAAAATATTTCCTATAAAAAAATTAAAGCATCTAATTAGTCAATCTTTGATTTTACAGTATTACAACCTTCTGAATATATTTTATAAATTGCTCCATATTCGTTAATCTGCGATTCATTTAAGAAGTCAAATTCTTTAGGATTAACATTATTACCCCAAGCTCTCAAATTTGAAGTTATTGCATATAAAGAATCATTATAGGGAACAAGAGCAGAAACCCTTTGTCCAAGAAATGCCAAAGAAATATCTTCATTTTCAGAAGATCTAAAATTGGTAAATTTCTTTAGAACATTTTTCAATATGAATAGGCGTTTTGAGTATGGTACAGGTTCTCCAAATAAAGGAGTTCTATTTTTAGATGGATGAGAAAATAATCTTACAAATCTAGACCATTCGTTTGTTTTTGAATCAAGTCGATATATTTCACCATATGGCCAGTAACCTACAAATAAATCACCACAATAAATTGCCATGGATTGTGCTTCGTAATGTTTTGAATTTTTATTAAATTCTGGAGGCGAAATATTAGATGGTTTTAGTACATTTCCATCAAATTCATATAATCTTCCAGTTGGGAAATGCCCAATAAGTTTAGTACCAAAATAGTCAACAGCACTATAGAATTGAATTCCTCTTCCTTTTTCTAAAGTCTTTGCGTCTTTATCGCACATAAAAATTTCATTATTTAATGACATCCTGCACCATTCATTAGCTTTGAAAATCAATGCATCACCATAATTAGTAATTGCAAGTACTGAATCATTATGGCTAGTTATAACGTAGGGATAAGTATTTTCTTTTATAGTTATTGATTTACAATTATCAATATCGTTTAATTTACATGCTTTTATTTTATTTGAAGATGTCTCAATAACATAATCTTCATGAATTGCTTTAGGACAAACTATTGATCTCTCCAATGGGTAATATGAGCCATCTAAATATTCATAATATTTTTTATTAGCAGTGTCTCTTATTATGAGTTTTTCTCCAGTTGAAAAAGCATAGCCAGATCTAAAATTTTCTGCAATATTTGATAATCTTTTGATCGAATATTTTTTAGGTTGTTCAATCCAAGTATGTTTGTAATTTTTTGGAGAAGAACATATAGTTTGCCAATAATCTAATTTTATTGAATTCAGCCTCTTATTCTCTAAAGCAATTGCATTAAATGGAAATAATAAAAAGATAAGTGAAATTAATAACTTTTTTGAAATTAATAAATAAAAAATAATTTGAGAGAACCTTTCCTTATGGTTCATGTCACGAAAAGATTGATGATAGCCCTTAATAATAGTACAAAAAAAATATATTTTACATAGAGAGCTTCTTTTTATTCTCGTCGTGAATCCCTTTGCTATACTACTTAGGTGTTTAAAACTGAATAACCCATTTGGAGGGGTGGTCGAGTGGTTTAAGGCTCTAGTCTTGAAAACTAGCGTGTCTGCAAGGGCACCGTGGGTTCGAATCCCACCCCCTCCGTTTTTAGAAAGCAGTCTTATGTTGTCATAAGTCTTCATAAGCTTTCAAAATTATTGTAATAGTAGACATAAAACCAAATATGCAAAAATCAACAATCTTGGCTACTTCATAAATCATCACCAGTTTTCATACATCCTCAAATTTTTGTTGGTGGATTTGTTGGTGGTTTTTTAAATAATGTTGGTGGATTAAAATTTATTATTTTTATTTTATTTAGGAAATAAATTAAAGCTTTATTTTCAAAAAGGTTAAAATTAAGAAAGTAAAACTTTTTGATGAAAAATATAATTGTACCTCCATTAAAAATACAAGGTATTAAAACAAAATTGATTGATTTTATTAGAGATAATATCCAAATCAATAATAATATTACCTGGATAGAACCTTTTTTAGGATCAGGCTCAGTAGCTTTTAATCTTGCGCCCAAAAAAGCGTTATTATCTGACAGTAATCCACATATAATCAATTTATATAAATCAATTCAAAATAATAAATTAACGCCTGAAGAAATTGCTGATCATTTAAAGATAGAGGGTAATGAATTGGCTCAAAAAGGAGAATCCCACTATTATCAAATTAGAAAAAGATTTAATCAAGATAAAAATGCAAAGGATTTTGTCTTTTTAAATAGGTGCTGTTTTAATGGTTTGATTCGTTTCAATAAGAAAGGTGAATTTAATGTCCCTTTTTGCAAAAAAAATGACCGATTTAGAAAAGCTTTAATTACTAAAATTTATAATCAATTTGTTGCAGTTCGAGAGCGAATCCTTTTATCCGAATGGGACTTTGTATGCCAGAGTTGGGAAGAAACCTTAATAAATACAAACTCTAATTCTTTTACATATTTAGACCCACCTTACGTTGGAAGGCATACAGATTATTATTCATCCTGGGATGAAAAAGATGCACATAAGATGATCTCTGCTATTGAAAAATTAAAAGGAGGATATGCTCTGTCAATGTGGTTTGAGAATAGATATAGGAAAAATCTATATTTACAAAATTTTGAAAAATTTGCATCATTTAGATACTTTTCTCATTTTTATCATCTCGGGGGTTCAGAACAAAACAGAAATAAAATGATTGAAGCTCTAGTGATACATCCTGATTATGTAAAACAAAATTTATTAAAAAATGATCTTAATTCTTTAGTAGATATAGAATTTAATAATCATATTTCTGCCTAAATTCTTTTATGTTGCGATAATTTGTTTCTCTTTCTAGTGCAGTTCTTTTGTAGCTCCTCCAGTAAGCTTCGAATTCTTTCTCCGATTTAAATAAAGGCAATTTATTTTTAAAGTCACTTATTTCTCCATAAATACTTCCAATATTTGCAGTGTTGCCGGAGCCTGCTGAGTCTGATGCTATCTCCCACTTTTGTCTAAAAAATAGATCAACATTTGAATAGGCTGGCTTTATTCTTTCCCTTTTTTCATAAGGATGCCAAATATGAGAAGCACTTATTTTACTAGTGTCTCTCTGATAGACAAAACCAAGAACCCAATGTTCTTTATATTCTTTGTAATTATATTCTATGTTTTTTGTCGGATTCCTGAGAAAAGATGTGTAGCTTCCTAGAGTAAATTTAAATTTTTGATTCCTTTTAGTAATGTATGTTGTTTTTATATCAAGAGCTATTTTTTCAAGGTCCGTCTCAGAACGCATAATAGTGAAATCAGGATAGAAGTTCTGCCTTGATGCTTCCTTTATCAAAAGTTTTTCCTTATTAGCTACCTCATAAACCTCTTTTCTTGAGAGTAATTCAAAAACTGTTCCAAGTACTTTAGTATCTGAGCCTAATGGGAAAATAATATCTTCAAATTTAGAACTAGCAATGAAACCCTTAACTGGTAAATTTTTAATGCGATCTTCAATAATCGGTAGAAGAGATTGAAAACTATCTGAAAAAGACCCCACTTAATTTCTCTCAATAATATATATATAGCTGTTTTTGAAATTAAGAAGTTTTATTGTGTATTTTTTAAATAAAAAAAATTACCTAATGGTGTTGTATGAGACGAAGAAAGAATTAATAATTTAAATAGTATATTTGCTTTCCAATACCTTACTTTGTTTGAAGAATGCAAAGTGGTAATTAATTTGAGAATATTAATAGATTATCTCACTTATAGCTCTAAATATTGTTAGTGGATTTGTTGGTGGATTTAATAATCGATTTCATATTTGACCTATCATAGGATGTCATAGCCTGTCATTTCAACTTAAAAATGATCCCACCCCCTCCGTTCTAGTTAAAAACAACTTTAAACATAACAAACTATATAAAAACGCCCTTTCGGTATGTTCTTGTTAAAATAGTGTTATTTTAATATGAATAAAGGATTCGCCACTGATAATTTAATATCCAAAAAATCGAAGAAAAAAGTTATTTCAAATGAACCTCAGGGAAGATTAATATCATGGTCTCCTTGGCCACCAGCTAATTTTAAGACAAGATATCCTGCTTTCCCTTTTGTTCTTACAATATTGATCATAGTAATTGGGCAATGGTATCTATCTCTACTAAGATAATCTGAACATGGTTTTTGTCTTTAAAATTCAGATGAATTGAGTTTGAGGATTTATTTTGTTTTTTTCAATTTTATTATTAGCCCATCTTCAGGCAGCAATTATCCCAATATTATTAGGAATTAAATCGTTCAAAAAATTCAAACACATTTGCAATAACGAATTGATACCTTTCGGTTTTATTTTTTTAGGATTGGCATCTATTTCTGAAATGATAGATCATACTCAAACATCTTGGATTTATGTAGATCGTTCCTCTTTATTTAATTGGTTATTTTATTCTTTCCTATCTTTAGGTCTAACATGTTTATCAATATCAGTTATAAAAAATAAATTCATTCAAAAAACCAATTTTTGTATTTCTTTATGTTCAATTATCTCATATTTTTTATTTGATAAAACTATTGCTCTTCTTTTTCAAGTAATAATAAGTATACTTCTAATTATAAATTGGCAAAGAGCTTTTAAAGATTGGCTTATTATCCTTTACCCAATATTTGGTATTTTTTTTACTACTTTCTTTGGAACAAGGCTCTCGTTAAGTGGCGATCAATTTTGGCATGTTTTAATAGGCCCATCTGGAACTATTAGCGTTCTTACCTTTTATTTAATACTTAAGAGATCGAACAAAAACTTTACTTAAGATTCTTATGAAAATATTTGTATTTTTAAGTTATTTAGTGAGCTTAGTCACAATAATCTCTCCAGTTGAAATCTTTGCTGATACTGCACTTGACGTTTATATGAATGATTTTTATTCTAAATCGAATGAAGCTAGCCAGATTCTTAAAGAAATCGAAAATAGTCTAAAAGAGGGATCAAGAAAAAAAGTATGCTTTAGGCAAAGAGAGGCAGCAAGATTAGGCCTATTAGCTAATAAATCATTAATTAAAGCCTTTGAAATAGAAGGAGTTAATCCACCAATGCAAGCAATAAAGGCTAGTCAACTAAGATGGGAATCTATTCTGAATGAGTGCTGAAGAAAGTCAGTAAATCTATAAATCTTTTAAATTTGCATTCTTACAGATTTGCTAATTAAGGGTATTTCAGGTTCAACCCCAAAAATACATTGATAAATCGAATAGATAAAAATACATAGCGTTATTATAAAAATAATTGAACCTAGTTCAACTATGGGGAATATCCTCAAGAGATATGAAATTATTATCAAAGCAATATCAATTAGTAATGCTTGGCATGCGTTATATCTAACGAAATAGGGGACTTTTGGATTTCTTGCTAATCCAGCAAACAATATTATAAATAATAAAAAACCACCAAAAGGCAAAGATTTTTCAATTATTGCTATTGGAAAAGTTATTAATAATAGTATTTTTAAAAAAGAATATTTATAGAACAAATAATATCCAAAAGGTATTGATGCCTTTAAAGGCAACGTATACAAAAAAACCGATGATAGTCTCTGGAATATCTGATTCAATAAAATAATAGAAGTTAGTACATATATATTTTAACCTAATTTTTCTGAACTTAATTAAAGACTTACCCTCTATCCAATCAATTTTGGCAGATGTTTATTAAATATTAGATAATTGATAAAGGTTCATAATTCACAATGCGTATCCTTCATACAATGTTGAGAGTTGGAGATTTAGATAAATCTATTGATTTTTACGTCAATAGATTAGGAATGAATTTGTTAAGAAAAAAAGATTACCCTCATGGAAAATTCACTTTGGCTTTTGTTGGCTATGGCTCAGAAAAAGAAGATACAGTAATTGAATTAACTTATAACTGGGGGAAAAAGTCAGGTGACTATGAGCTTGGAAATAAATATGGTCATATAGCTATTGGAGTAAAAGATATTCATCTTATTTGCCAAGAATTAGAAAATAATGGCTGTAAAGTAACAACCAAACCTAAAACAATGAAAAACAGTACTACCATCTTGGCTTTTGTTGAGGATCCAGACGGATATAAAATTGAACTTATTGAAAGAGATTAAAAGCTTGGAAGTTTTTTAATTCAAAAACTAATAACTAAAATAAAAAATAATAAAAATTGAATTATCTAGTAAATTGATTGTAATTAACGAAAAATATACCTAAAAATCATATTGGATAGATTTTAAAGTTCTACTTACTAAATATTATTCCTTAGATAAGGGCGCTTAAGAACTAAACTTAAAAAATTATACAATCTATATTAATTCTATTTAGAATGAGTAGACAATCTATATAGATTTAATTATTATTAAGTTATCGCCCAAAGCTTATGCCTAGCAATTGGTCAAAAATAAGAGATGAATGGCTTGATAGAACCGCCATTGCTAAAGATGATGCTAAGTGGGCATTAGAAGCTTTAATTAATTCTGAAGAAGAGTTGTTTGAAATAGAACAAAAAATCAAGAATAAAGAGGACGCTATAAGCCAAGTAAAAATTTTGAAAAAAAAAGTTAAGGAGACAATCTACTCTAAAGAAATTAGTCTCGATGATATTGCATTAAATACTTCAAATTCAAATAAAGTACAGATCTCAGTGCCATCAAATCTTACTTATCTTTTAAAAGTCTGGGCAGCAGCAGAAGGTAGAGATCTTTCGAGTGTTGCTTTTCAATGTTTAGAAACTGGCATAAGGGAAATGAAAAGCAAGGGTTCAATACCTTCAGTAGCAGTAAATAGATATGACTCGGCCTGTCAAAAGAGGATTGCACTAGCAGAAGTAAATAATCTATTGGAGAAATACGAAATAGCTCAGAATGAAATCAATTAATATGAATAACAGAAAAATCATAAAAGGATACAAAACACTAATATCATCAAGATTTAATGCAGATACTTCTCCATATAAATTTAAAGATGGAATAATTTATACTCTTTATTCTGATGAATTTAATTTACTTAAATTTGGTTTTGCTAAAAATTATAAGGTTCTAGAAAAAAAATTATCAAGTAAGGCATTAATTTTGTTGGATATGAAAAAAGGCAACAAAAAAGATCTATTTTTATTAATAACCACTCTAAAAGAACTTGGCATCAAATATTCAGACAATTTTCACTTTAAATACTCAGGTTCTTTAATGAGACATCTATCTACTTTAGGTTGGCCTGCTGGAAGATCACTTTATAAACAAAGAAAGATTAAAAAAGAACTTGTATGTGCATAAATTTAAACATAATCGCACTCTAAAGTTTCTCTGGTATCTCTATTTGTGATTGGATTAGTGCCAGAGGCAGTTTCACAAAATTTCCTAACAATGTCTTTTGGTAAAAAAACATTTGTGAAGTCTGCACCTTGTATTTTTACATTTTCAAACTGTGTACTATAAGCAAAAGAATCCTCCAAGTTAGTATTTGATAAGTCTGTTCCATCTAATACCGCTGAGTCTAAAGTCACTTCTTTTAAGTTGGAGTTACTTAAATTAGTATCTTTCAACTTTGCACCATAAAGAGTCGCATTTTGGAGCTCACAATCTGATAAATTTGCATCTTGTAAATCGGTCAAATAGAAAGTTGCTCCTTTTAAATCAGATCCAGAAAAGTCGGTTCCTACCAAGGATTGTTTACCATAATCCAACGCAGCGTAACTTCTTGAAGGTAGGGTTAAAACAATTATTAAAACAGTTATAAATATGAATCTCATTTTTTTAAGTAGTATTTCAATAAATTCTAACTTCTTAAGCTGAATTCTAAAAATTAGTTATTTACTGAATGCTATATTTATTGAAATAACAAATCACGAACTAGGTTTTGGATATAAGTCCTTACGATGCAATTGTTGTTGGTTCTGGAGCTACAGGAGGAATAGCAGCACTTACATTGGCAGAACAGGGGATAAAAGTTTTAGTAATAGAAGCGGGACCAAGAATAAAAAGGCATGAGGCTAGTAATTATGAGCCAAAAAGTACCTTTAAAAGATTATCAGGCGTTTTAACAAAAAAACATGCCAATCAATCTCAACATCCTGGTTATTGGAAAAATAATCCTGATTTATATTCAAATGAATTAAAGCATCCTTATGAATTCCCCAAAAAAAAGCCCTTCCTTTGGACTCAAGGTAAACATTATGGGGGTAGATCACTAACTTGGGGAGGCATAACATTAAGACTTTCATCAGAAGATTTTCATCCAGCTAAACAAGACGGATTCGGACCAAACTGGCCTATTTCATACGATGAACTATCCCCTCACTATGATTTCATCGAAAGTTTCTGTGGAATTTATGGACGAAAAGATGATATCAAGGAAGTTCCAAACGGTACTTATATTGGTGAAATCCCTCTTACAGAAAACGAAACAATTTTTGGAAGTAAAGTTAAATCAAAATTAAACTATCCATTTATCCAATCAAGAGGATTTGACCGTAATTCATCCGTAAAAGATAAAAAATGGCCCAATTCCTCTAGTGTAGGAACCACCTTAAAAAAAGCTTTAGAGACTGGAAATGTACAAATAATCTCTAATCACTTAGTGGAATCTTTTGAAATTAACAAGTTAACAGAGCTTGCTTCAAAACTAACGATCGTAAACTTAGATAATGGCTGCAAAAAAGAATTAAATTGTGATTTAATCCTTCTTTGCGCATCAACAATTTCAACGCTCAGAATATTGCTGAACTCAGAATACAAATCAAATTCCTCAGGTTTTAAAGATAATTCTGGGAAATTAGGTAAATACCTCATGGACCATATATCTATCTGCAGATTTTTTTCAGTCCCAAAAACAAAAAACTCAGGAAAAATATTAGATAATCCTCCCGATCTTTCTGGAGCAGGCAGTTTCTTTATTCCATTTGGTTCAAATTTACCAAAAATTGACGGCATAAATTTCCATAGAGGTTATGGAATCTGGGGGGCAATTGATAGATTAGGAATACCTAAATTTTTGCAAAAAGACACAAACTCATCCATTGGCTTTCTTATCGCCCATGGTGAAGTCCTTCCTCGAGAGAAAAACTTAGTTTCCCTCTCGAGAAAAACAGATGAATGGGGCATTCCAATTCCCCATATTGAATTCGAATGGAGCGAGAATGAGTTAAATATGTCAAAACATATGGAAAACACAATACGAAAATCAATAAAAGCTGCAAATGGAGAAATAAAAAATATTAATGAACTCATAAATATCCCATTAGGGAGTTTTTTTACAAAAAATTTGATTGCACTCTCAGATAGTCCCCCTCCTCCAGGATATTACATTCATGAAGTAGGGGGCGCACCGATGGGAACGAATGAAGAAAATAGCGTAGTTGATAAATTCAATAGGTTATGGAGTTGTAAGAATGTACTTGTACTAGATGGAGCATGCTGGCCCACTTCATCTTGGCAAAGCCCCACACTTACAATGATGGCTTTGAGTAGAAGAGCCTGTTTAAATATTAAAAAGACTTAGAAGGTGTAAATAATTGATTTAAATAAATTTCTGATACAGAATTATCTTTACATCCGTTTTGAACGAGAAAAGTAGCTAACGCTGAATTTATAAGCTTATATTGATCCCAAGTTGGGTTACTTAATACGAAATCTTTCATAGTGTTATAAAGAGTTTCTGATAGCTCTGTTTCCAAAGAGACTTTATTTGAATAGCACTCGACAAATTTCTTATCAATTAAATTTGATTGGCTGGGTTGATCCATAAATCTTTAATTTCTTCATAACTATAATGATATTTTTTTCTAAAAAAATCAAAAATTATCTGCTAGAAAACTTTTCAAATTATCAAATGAGACTCATGTTATAAGCGTGTTTTTAAAAAACTTCCTTTTCAAATAAGAAAATTGAATAGATCTTAAAGAAAAGTCAACAATAATGTTGAAGTCCTGTTTTTTTTGAAAAATACTGGCAGTTCTAATCCAATGTGGATTTGGACGTGGAAAACAACCTATAAATTGTGGAAAATCTAGTACAAAATACTTTCAAGATTTTATATTAAGAATACTTATATGTACTGAGTCTATTAAGACTAAGTCGAGAAAGAGACAGGTGATTCATTAATTTTCAACGGATTTTCTTAAGATTTAGTCTTTATTAGGCAAGCGAAGCGTAACAGGTCCTAAAGGGTGTTTTGAGTTTGGATAAATACTATGGTGATGGTGAATATGTTCATGTTGATGAGCCTCTTCATGTTCATGTTCTAAGTAATCTCCTCCTGCTGAGTTTGATTTTTCTTGGGTATGAGTTGGTATTTGATTTTGCATTTCACAAGCACCATTACATTCAGGATCACATAAATCACAACTTATACCCAGGCCCTGTACGTGGTCATGATGACTTTCTTGTACCATTCCAACTTCTTTTTCAAAGCCAAATAAATTTGATCTATATTTACAAGTTGAGCAATTCATAAAATTATTCCCTTCGTTATTAAGAATCTCTTCAATCCTTTCTACAAATGTGTCGACCACATAAGATTGTGACGAAAGATATTTTGCATGTATAAATGAAATATTTGGATTATTAATCGCAACTAAATCACTTTGCCTTTTTATTCTTGTGACAAGAACACCTGAGAAAAGGAAATAAGGGAAAATAATGATATTTTTATAACCAAGTCTCACAACATTTTTCAAACCAGGTTCAACAAGAGGGAAAGTTACTCCAGAAAAAACTGTTTCCCCCCACCCTAAACCAATACCCTCTACGATCATTCTTGTAATTTTGGAAACATTGGAATTCGCATCTGGGTCAGAAGAACCTCTACCAACAACAACTAATAATGATTCTTCAGGTTTGAGAGTATTATTTTGTTTAAATACATCTTTAACTCTTTCACAAGCTGCACTAATCATTAAATTATTAATACCTAATTCTCTTCCATAAATTATTTCAATACCTGTTTTACTTGAATAATTCATAAGCAAGCTAGGTATATCATTTTTCACATGGCCAGCAGCGAAAAGCATTGCTGGTATTGCAATTACTTTTTTTATAGAAAGATCTTTTAACTTGTCTAGAGCATCAACAAGTGAAGGTTTAGCGAATTCCAAGAAACCAAATTCAACCAAAAAGTTTGGATATCTTTTTTGTATGAACTTAGTTAATTCTTGAAATTCAGTAATGGCTAGTTTATTTCTACTCCCATGCCCACAGATAAGTATCGCGACTTGATTATTTAACTTCGAATCTAAATTATCCAAAATCAAGATATTACTTATACCATAATAGTAAAGAACAATATCATGTAGTGAAAAATAATATTTTGCTTGAAGTTCCAAATATCAACTCAAAGGATGCAAAATTAAAGAAATTAATTTATGAAGTTGATGATTCCTTATTTAATGAAAATAAATATTCTGATGAAGAATTCGAGCACCTTTGCATATGTAGTGGAGGTACAACCTCTAGCTGTGCAAAAAATGGTTTTACAACTCTTGATCTAAGAAAAAATTACAGCAAAATTCACCTAGATAGAAAAACCAATTTAGTAACAATTGGTGGTGGAGTAATAATGGGGGATCTAGTAAATCATTTACAAAAACATAATCGAAGTTTTCCAATCGGACTTTCTAAACTTCCCGGAGCAGGCTATATACTTACTGGTGGAGTAAGCCCGCTCAGTAGAGCCTACGGATTAGCCATTGATAATATTGAATCAATAAAAGGTTTCTTGGGAAATGGCAAATTTATCTCTTTAAAAAAAAATCAAATAAATCCAGAAGAACAATTGATTTGGGAAGCAATTAAAGGCGCAGCACCCTTCTTCTCAATTATTACCGAAATAGAACTTAAGACTATCCAATCTAATCCAATAAAGGTTATTGAAGGATTTGTAAATCTAAATGAACTTTCAGAAATAATAAAACTATCAGAGGAATTTCCAGAAAATATTAGTCTTCAGTGGATTTATGCCCAAAAAATTTATATATATATTTTTGCTGAACTCAATAATTTAGAGGATAAAAGAACAGAAGAATACTTAATGCTTCTAGACAAATTTCCCGCTCTAGAAAAACAATTTTATGAGAACTTTAACAAAATTAATTTTTTTCCAAAGGAATTGAATTTATATGACCTGAATGCAAATAACCATTCTGAGGTAATTAGTCTTCTTGGAGAAGATTTAAAAAATGATATCCCAATTTTCATAAAATGTTTGAGTGAAATAATGGATAATAAACCCAATAATTCCTGTTATGTTGCTTCTCAACAATTAGGTGGCAAAACTAAAAAGTTAAATCATGGCTCAAGCTTTTTTGTTCATAGAAAAAGTACTTGGAAACCATGGATATACGCATCATGGAAAAAAAATGATCTTCAAGAAAAAGAAGTTGCTCTGGAATGGATTTATAAATCATGGAGCAAGCTAAAAAGGTTTTATCCAAATATTCACTTAGCACAATTGCATAATCATTTGAATTCTCATGAAGAAGAAATTGCATTAGCCTTTGGAAATAGAATGAATGAATTAAAAACTTTAAAGAATATTTTTGACCCACAAGGTATTTTGCCTCCTTTATGAGGTAACTTCTTAATTATAAAGAAACTTAAAATGTCAAATTTCTCAAGATATTTATCTAAAAATTGGTTAGATGATCCAAAGTCAAATATTCTCTCTGGCTTAGTTGTTGCATTTGCAATGATCCCTGAAGCAATTGCTTTTTCAGGTATAGCTGGTGTAGATCCTAAAGTTGGCCTTTTTGGTGCATTTTGCTTATCTATAACAATTGCGATTGTGGGAGGAAGAAGAGGGATGATCTCTTCAGCCACAGGTTCAACAGCTCTTTTAATGACTGGACTTGTTGCTTATGGAGAATCACAAGCTCCTGGATTAGGAGTCCCATATCTTATTGCAGCTGGAATATTAACTGGAATATTCCAAATTCTTTGGGGATATTTAAGACTTGCCTACCAAATGCGATTTGTGCCAACAGGAGTCTTAAGTGGATTTGTAAATGCACTGGCACTTCTAATATTTCAAGCACAACTACCTCAGTTAGGAATAGGTATTAAAGAATCAAAAGGATTAGTTGAACAATCTATAAGTCAATATCCAGTTAACACTCAGATTCCAGTAGTTTGGATACTTGTAATCCTAGGATTAGTAATTATTTATGGGCTTCCAAAAATCACAAAAATAGTCCCCTCTCAACTTATCGCAATAGTAGTAATTACTCTTATAAGCATATTCTTTAATCTAGATGTCCCAACAGTTAGCGATTTGGGTCAATTACCTGATGGATTGCCAAGTATTTCTCTCCCTTTTGGATCAATAGAAAATGGGAAAGTACCTTTTAGTCTTGAAACATTAGGGATAATTTTACCTACTTCACTTGCAATATCTCTCGTGGGTTTAATGGAAACTTTTTTAACTCAAGACATTTTAGATGATGTAACTGATACAAGTTCTAATAAAAATAAAGAAGCAAGAGGACAGGGAATCGCAAATATTGTGGCATCCTTATTTGGTGGTATGGCAGGATGTGCCTTAGTTGGGCAATCTGTTATGAATACTGAAAATGGTGGCAAATCTAGATTATCAACCCTCTCCTCAGGTATATCTTTACTTATTATGATTATCCTCTTGAAGTCTTGGATTGGAGCAATACCAATGGCTGCTTTAGTAGCAATCATGATAACGATCGCAATAAGTACAGCAGATATAAATGGATTAAAAAATATTAGAAAGATACCTAAAAGCGATACTGCAGTAATGCTTATGACATTTGCAGTTACAATGCTTACAAAACCTCATAATCTTGCACTTGGAGTTATTGCAGGAGTCGCATTAGCTGCAATTCTTTTCAGCAGAAAAGTGGCAAAAGTTATAACTATCTCAAGAGCTAAAGAAAATAATTTGATTACCTACAAAGTTAAAGGCCAATTATTCTTTGTAAGTAAAATTTATTTTTTACAAGGATTTGATCTTTATGAACATCCTGAAAAGATTGTAATTGATATGTCTTTAGCTCATATTTGGGATCAAAGTGGCGTTGTTGCTCTCGAGCAAATTATTAGAAAATTCCAGAATGGTGGTTCTAAAGTTGAAATTGTAGGATTAAATAAAGAAAGTCTTAACTTATTTGAAAGACTAGGTGGTGTAGAAAGCGCTCATTAAAAAAGTTAATTAAGACTAACTTGTTGATAACAAAACCAAAGCCATTGCTGAAAAAGCAAATTCCTATGAGATCTCCAAGCGGTTTTTGAACTATTTGGATCAAAATTTTCAGGAGGAGGAACATCTCCCTTTTCTTTGTCTCTTTCAATTTCACTAATAATTCTATGAACCGTATATTCAGGATGACCTAAATGCATAAGTTGTTTTTGATCATTAGATTCAAATATTGTATATCCGACGTTTTCTCCATAAGCCAACAAATTCAATTTCCCTTCTTTTTGGGCCTTCTCCATTTCTAAATCTGGTAACCCTGCAAATCTACTTTGAGGACAAATAAATTCATCATCTTGTGTACCCATCAAAGGGTGACCAGGAACAAGACTTTTTAAAGGGAATACCCCAAATAATTTCCTATCAAAAACTTTCTTATCGACCCCTGCTAAATAGGCCAGCGCAAAGCCAGCCCAACATAATCCAAGAGTACTCGCACAAGAATTTCTGGCTTCATCGACAATTTTCACAAATTCATCCCAATACTTAACCTCCTCAAAGGCTAGGTGCTCAATAGGTGCTCCAGTAATAATGATTCCATCTAACGGTTCTGGATTATTTGCTTCTTCCCAAGTTATGTATAGATTATTTAGATGATTAATATCCCATGTTTTATAAGAGTGAGTTTTAAGCTTTATCCAAACTGGCTCAATTTGAAGAGGAGATAAACCAAGTGGATGTAGTAAGTTAAATTCATACTGCTTGCCAAGAGGCATGATATTTAAAATACCAATCCTAAGAGGACGTATATCCTGTCTTTTTGCCAATTCTGGTTTTATCCAAGATATATGATTTTTCTCAACATCACTAATCTTGTGGTAGTTACTAGGTATTATTAAAGCCAATAAATCTCCTTTCCTATGTGATTTGTAAAAGTGCTTGTTCGAAATCTGCTTTTATATCATCAATATGTTCAATTCCTACAGAAACTCTTACCATCGTGGGAGTAACACCTGCAGATAATTGTTCTTCTTCAGATAATTGTTGATGAGTTGTTGAAGCAGGATGAATCACTAAAGTTTTTGAGTCTCCCACGTTAGCAAGGTGACTCGCTAATTTTAAGGAATCGATAAATTTTACTGCATTTTCATAACCTCCATTAAGAGAGAACATTAGCATGCAACCCATTCCCCTTCCAGTAGTATATTTTTTGGCACTTGAGTAATATGGATCAGATTCTAAGCCAGGATAATTAACACTACTTACATTAGAATTGGAATCTAACCATTTTGCTAATTCAAGAGCATTTGAAGTTTGTCTTTCTATCCTTAAACTTAGAGTTTCCAAGCCCTGCAATAACAAAAACGAATTAAAAGGACTTTGAGCTGATCCCCAGTCTCTGAGGCATTCAAGTCTTGCTCTTAAAGCAAAAGCTATATTTCTATTTTCAGGAACTCCCAAAGATTTACAGATATCACTACCAAAACCAAAAGCGTCCCAATGAACGAGTCCATGATAAGCAGCGCTTGGCTCACTCATTAGTGGGAATTTACCATTTCCCCAATTAAAGGTTCCTGCATCAACAATAACCCCACCAATACTTGTTCCATGTCCACCTATCCATTTCGTCGCACTTTCAACAACAACATCGGCTCCAAAATCAATTGGTCTTATTAAAGCACCTCCAGCACCAAGGGTATTATCCACTATTAAAGGAATTCCATTTTCCTTAGCCAATGCTGAGAGACCCTCAAAATCTGGGATGTTGAAACGAGGATTTCCCATCGATTCGACATATATTGCTTTGGTTTTATCATCAATTTTATTTCTAAAACTATCAATACTATCACCATCAGCAAATTTAACCTCTATTCCTAATCTTGGAAATTGTACTTTAAATTGATTGTAGGTCCCACCATAAAGAAAAGATGTAGAGACAAAATTATCCCCTGCAGTCATGCAATTCACTATTGCCAAGAATTGAGCAGCTTGACCTGATGATGTTGCAAGTGCTGCCATACCACCCTCCAAAGCTGCCATCCTTTTTTCGAAGACATCTGTAGTGGGGTTCATAAGTCGAGTATAAATATTCCCAAATTCTTTTAATCCAAAAAGATTCGCTCCATGCTCGGCATTATCAAAGACATAGGAACTAGTTTGATAAATGGGTACTGCTCTAGAATTTGTAGTTGGGTCAGGAACTTGTCCTGCATGCAATTGAAGAGTCTCGAACTTTTGTTTGCTCAAAATTTTTTAAATAATCCTATTATCTATTTAACTTAAAAAAGTCCCAAAAAAAAACAAAAAAAAGATAAATATTTATAAATCCTTTTTTAAAGAAGGGTAATTATCATTCATGTACAAACTCAAATCCTCTCTTATCTCGTACCTAAGTTTCTCAATATTTGCAGAATCAATTATTGGAAAAGTTTTATTAGCATCAGGATCTTTTTCAGTAATTGATTTCCAATTCTTACCAACATCTTTTTCAGAGTTGTTTAAAACCTCATCAAAGTTGAAAACCTTATCGTTGTTTTTTGCGTCAAATTCACTAAAAGCTTTATTAATAAGCTGTTTTCTATTTTCGAATAGATTCTTGGCTTTTAAAGTGTCTGGAAGACCCATAACTGGTTGTAATTCCTTAAGAAGTTTTATTTCCTCTTCAATTAAGAGTGTCCAAACACCATGTTTATTTTTGGGGAGATTTGAATTACTAAAAATATTAATTTCATCTAGGTAAAAATTTAACCATAAATAATATGATTTTTCTTCAATAGTTTTTTTAACGGATATCTTTTTATCTTGAATCTTTGGAAGTAACTTTTCTGCTTTCTTTAAAAACTGTCTGTCTTCTCTTTCTAAATTTATTAATCCCCATCTTTGACTGTAGTCCCATAAATCTTCATATCTTCTTAAATCTTCTTGATTCCAACCAAGAGCTTTCAGTTCATGTGAACGATGTGATAATTCCTTTTTCAAAAAAACCTTTTAAAACCATAATAATTCTAACCCTGCAATCAAGATTAGTAAATAAATGAAAAACTTAGTTTTTTCTAAATTCAAGAAATAATCAATTATTAAAATAATTATTAATAATATTCAATACATTAATATAACTTGGATTTTTTTTAGAAATTTGATTACTAAAATCATTTTTTTTAAGATACTTTTCCTCTTTGTCAATGAAAAATTTCTTGTAAAATATTTCAATATTATTAAAAAGATAATCTCCTTTTAATTTTTCATTTAGTTCTAAAGATAATTCAGATTTCACAGATTCTTGGCAAAAATTAGTGATTTCTTCTGAACTAATTAAAACCTTATAAATTTCTTTTTTCTCTACTGAATTAGCATTAAAGCATAAATAAATCAGATTAATCATTGAACAATTATTATTTTTAATTTTGAATTTTTTATAAATATCTGGCCAAAATTTTAAGGACTTAAGACCTTCTAAACCTCCTTGACTGAGAGAGTATTTATTACACCAATTTAAGAATTCTGAGACATCTTTTGGACATCTGTTGAGTTGCAAAAGCATATCAGATAAAACTTGTCCTGCCTGGAAATTCCTTGTTGGTTTTCCTTCAGTTGGCAGTGTCATGCTCCCTAAAACATCAGCCTTAACAGCATTTAATTGAGAAAACGTATAATCTCCTTTTTCGAAAAATTTATCATTAATTTTTTCCTTTGCACTAATTATTTCTTCACCATAACCAAGTTCCTTTAATGAGAGATATTTATTGTCTAATTTATTTTCTTTTCTAACTTTTAATGATACTGATGCGGCCTGATCCAAACATTGTGTTAACAAAATCGTATTAATGGTAGGTAGCATTCCTGGCTTATCGGAATGAAAGTTATTTACAAAACCTGCAAATATGGATGAGATATTTTTTATTGATTTTATGTATTGACATTCAATATTATGAACTCCAGGAGAAACTTGGATTTTCGGTGACAATTGATTCAAAATTCGAGCTCCTAATAAAGCAGTTAGGGCATCAGGATGACAGAAATTCGCAGTAAAACTATCATTAGGATTTCGTAAAGCTCCGTGACGATGAAATCCTGTAAAAAAAGCTAAATTAGGATATTTATTACAGAGAATAAAGGGGGTTTTATTTTTATTATCAATGCAAAAAGAACCAACGAGACAGCCGAGAACCACATTTTCTCTTTTTAAAGTTTTTCTAAGTTTTAAAGCATGTTTAACATCATCTTGTATGTGATTACTGTTTGAAGCAAGAATAACTATCTCACATTCCAAGAGAAGATCTTTTAGATCAAAAGGCTTTCTTATTCCCCCTGAAGAATAATGTCCCATTCTCTTAATCTTTTCAATAGTCTCATTATCCATATCAGAAAGAACATCATTTGAGAAAGCGCCTAACAAATCTCTATCTTCCCTAGGAGCTAAGAGAATATTATTTGATTTTCCATGCATCGCGCAGTTATATGCTAATGATGCAGGATATAAACCAACACTGTAGAATCCAACTTTGCTGTTCTCTAAATCTTCAATCAATGAATAAAAATATTTTTCATCATTTATATTTTCTATAAAATTATTCTTCATTTTTGGAAATTCTTGATAATTTTTTTAATTTCTAACCCATACCAACATTTTTCTACATTAAAGCAATTCTTGACCATAGCAAATTATTTATTGTAAATATTGAATTTTTTAATTTATAATTTCTTTGAGGTAAAGAAATTCAGTTAAAAGAGAAATAACTATAAATATGGAATATATGGCAAGTAAATTAATGGCACAAAAACAATTAATTTCTCCTAAAAATATCTTAATTATTCAAGACATTGACGGAGTTTGTATCCCTTTAGTTAAAGATCCAATGACAAGAGAATTAGAATCAAAATATATCTATGCAGTAAAAGAATTTGCAGAGGAATTCTTTGTATTAACTTGCGGGGAACATGAAGGTCCAAGAGGGGTTAACAGAATAATAGAAAGGAGTTTAAGAAGCACCACTGAGCCTAAAAACAAAGAACTATATTTAAGAGGTTTAGCAGCCTGTGGAGTAGAGTATCAAGACAATAATGGTGAAATATGTTTTGAAGGAGTCTCAAAAAAAGAACTAAATTTTTTATCTAAAGTACCTAGTCTAATTAGACCAAAGTTTAATTTTATAGTTGAGAATATTTTTCCTGAACTTAGCCAAGAAGATATCAATTTTCATGCAGCAAAATCGATATGCGAAACACGATTCTCGCCAACGATTAATTTCAATAGTCTATTTGACTTAGTTAACAATGATTCTGATAAAAGAAAGCTTATTCAAATTAGTTTTGAAAAAATGATGAATGAAATCATCTTAAAAGCTGAATCCGAAGGCCTTAAAAACTCATTTTTCCTGCATATTTCACCAAATTTAGGAAATAAAAATGGTAGAGAAACAATTAAACTTTCTTCTAAAGATGATATCGGATCTACGGACATACAATTACTTATTAAAGGAGCCGTTAAAGATTCTGGAGTTTTATTTCTTTTAAATAAATATATTGCGTATAAAACTGGTAAAGCTCCTTTTGGAAATAATTTTAATTTTAGGAACTCTCCAAATTCTATTAAGGAAAAAATTGATTTATGTAAAAGAACTATTCAAATAGAAGATATGCCTTTGATTGTAGGAGTTGGTGACACAATAACATCAAAAAAAAATAGTGAAAAGAGTTATTCAAGAGGAGGTAGTGACAGATCTTTTTTAGAATTCATACAAAAATTAGGTGATGAATTTGGTATCAATAATAAAATAATTTTTGTAGATAGTAGTTCTGGTGAAGTTGAAAGACCCTCTACAAAAAAAACTGGTTTAACAGGGATCAGTGATCCTTATGACAACTTAAAGTTTGACTTGATTTTTCAAAATGGTCCCAAAGAATATATAAGTTGGTTTATTAAACTTGCTAAAAAGAGATCAAACTTTAAAAAATTGTTGACTTTTGAATTTTCCAATGACACTTTATAAGTAATAGATTTATGAAAGAAAAATTCCCCTCAATATTTAAAAAACCTATAGAAACATTGCAAATCAATATAGGTTATAAATGCAATCAGGCTTGTAAGCATTGTCATGTTAATTCAAGTCCTCTAAGGACTGAAAAGATGTCAAATGAAATAATATCTCTTATTCCAAAAATAATTGATAAGTACAAAATCAAGACTTTAGATATAACAGGTGGCGCACCAGAACTTCACCCAGAATTTAAAAACCTTATAGCTAGCTTGAGCACAAAAAAAGTTGATATTATTGATAGGTGTAATTTAACAATTTTCTTTGAAGAAGGCTATGAAGATCTTCCTCAATTTCTTGCAAAGAATAAAGTAATAGTTACTGCTTCGCTACCATGTTACGAAAAAGATAATGTTGAGTTTCAAAGGGGTCTTGGAGTTTTTGAAAAAAGTATTAATGCTATAAAAATCCTTAATGATCTTGGATATGGGAAAAAAGAAAATGGATTGCAATTAAATCTTGTTTACAATCCTGTAAGCCCAATTCTTCCACCTTCTCAGAAAATATTGGAACAAGATTACAAAAAAATACTATTCGAAAAATATAATATTGTTTTTAATAGCTTATACACCATAACTAATATGCCAATTAATAGATATAAAGAATCTCTCATAAAAGAAGGGAAACTAAATACTTATTACAAATTACTAAAAGAAAATTTTAATGAAAAAAATTTAGAAAATCTTATGTGCAAAAAAACTATCAGTGTAAATTGGCTTGGGGAAATTTATGATTGTGACTTTAACCAACAGATAAATTTCCAAGCAAATAAAGGACCAAAGACACTCTTTGATCTATTAGATGAATCATTTACTTTTGATTACGGGGTAGCTGTAAAAGAACATTGTTTTGCTTGCACTGCTGGTACAGGATCAAGTTGTGGCGGGACTTTAAGTTAAAAGCTCCTAAATGCAATTAGGGCAAATGGCTCTTACATTTAATGAGGATTCAATTAGTTTAAAACCATTAACTTTTGCTGCAACTTTGCCTGCTTCTAAAACTTCGTCATTTTCGAATTCTTCTGTTCTTCCACACCTAATACAAATCAAATGATGATGGTCCGGCGTGTCATTACTAAGTAATTCATATCTATGTCCTCCTTCACTGAGTTCTAATTCATGAAGCAAACCCATTTGTACTAAAAGTCTTAAAGTTCTATAAATTGTTGCAAGTGAAACTTTGGAGCTTGTTTTAACTAACTTTTCATGAACCTCTTCAGCACTAAGATGTTTTCCAGAGCCAATATTTTCAAATAAATTAAGAACTTTTAGCCTCTGAGGAGTTAACCTCTTACCATCTTTATGTAAATCCTCACCAAGAGGAGATGTAATGACATTGTATTTAGAGGATAATGACAAAACTAACCAATGGCTATTCTCAATAATAACTCTAGATGAGAGTAAAACAACTTTTTGATTTAAAATGTTTACTAAAGTTCTTTAAAATATTATGTTAAATATATCTTTATATATTAATGATGAATGATCAAGAAATATCTTCTGATAAATTATCACCGAAAGTAAATGCCTTGCTAATTATTGATATTCAGGGAAAAATTATGAGAACAATTTTCAATAAGGATTCAATAATCAAAAACATCAAAAGGCTATTAAGTGCTTACCAAATTTTAGAAGAAAACATATTCATTTCTGAACAGAATCCACTCAAATTGGGGGTAACAATACCTGAATTATCACCCATAGCAGAATTTAGAAAATTTGAAAAAATGGAATTCAGCCTAGCTAAATTAGAAGAATTTTTAAAAGAACTTAAAAATAAGAAAATTACTAATTTGATAGTTTGTGGGATCGAAACGCATATTTGTATTCAACAAACAGTCCTAGATTTTTTACAAAAAGGATTTGAAGTTATTCTCATATCAGATGCCATGGGAAGTCGAAATAGGGTAGATCATGAAATAGCATTACAAAGAATGACTCAGAGCGGGGCAATTTTAACAACAACTGAATCAATGATTTTTGAATTATGCAAAACTGCGGATAGAAAAGAATTTAAAGAAATTAAAAATATAATAATGAGTTAAAGAAAAATAAAGACTGGTTTGTTGTTTAGAGATAATTTAAAATTTTATTAGAGATAAATTTTAAGGTTTATTTGAATATGAAATTAGTTAGTGAAAACTTCCTTCTGGCAATACTTATTTTTTTTATTGGAACTTTATTATCGATAATAATTTCTAAACTTTCAAAAATATTTTTTAAAAAGATTTCCAAAAGAACAAAAACAAATTTCGATGATTTTATTTTTGAGGTGATCTCTGGAATTATAAAACCTATAGGTTTCCTCCTCTCATTTTATTTTTCAATTGACTATTTTTTTGCTGATGAAATAAATTTTATCTCTGTCTTATTGAATATTTTGAAATTACTTATATTAATAATCATCATAAAAGCTCTCAATAAAGTTTTAATAAGATCTTTAACAGAATCGACCTCGAAAATTAATGATTCCTCAATTAGTTCAATGGTATCTTCACTAACTCCATTGATAAAAGCATTAACATGGTCTATTGGCTCGATATTTTTCTTACAAAATATAGGTGTTCAAATGACTGCTATTTGGGCTTTACTAAGTGCAGGAGGTATTGGTGCAGGATTAGCTTTGAAAGATCCAGTTCAGGAGTTTTTTGAATACATCACAATTTTGCTTGATAAACCTTTTCAAAAAGGTGAGTTTATAAAATCTGATGGAGTCCTCGGAATGGTTGAGAGAGTGGGAGTAAGATCCTCAAGGATAAGAAGTATTAATGGAGAAGTAGTAGTAATGAGCAACAGCGCCCTAACAAATGGAATTATTTCAAATTACGCTCAAATGAAAAAAAGGAGGTTGGTTCATAAACTGGGAGTTGTTTATGAAACCTCTCCAAAACTTATGAAATTGATTCCAATAATAATTAAAAAAATAGTTGAAGAGACAAAAGATGCATCTTTTGATAGATGTCATTTCACAGATTTCGGCGACTTCAGTCTTAATTTCGAACTTGTTTATTACATTCCAACAAATAATTATCTCGCTGCGATGGAAGCTCAACAATCTATAAATTTAAGAATTATTGAAGAATTTTCAGTTAATAATATAGAGTTTGCATTCCCAACACAAACCTTAAATATTGAAAGTAACAAAGCCAAATGATCTACAAATCTCTTCACTTAAAATCCAGAGTTTTGAAGCTAACTCAGAATTGTTTGCCTCATCACTAATCTTACTTTCAACTAATTTATGTTTTTTAAAAGATATAACTTTATTACTTAAATGAACGTAACCAATATTATTAAAATTTGAATCAAAAACAATTTCAGAAAGTATTCTACCAGCATTTTCTATACTTTCAGAAATTCCTAAAATATTTCTTGCAACTTTAGAAAAAATTAAATATCCAAAGAGATTAAAACGTTTACTATATCTAAAAAAACCTGAATCATCATTTGGTATTACGAGACCGGGAGCCCAAGTAATTACAGAAATTTTACTAGATGATAATTTTAATTTTTTTGAAAGTTCTTTAGCAAACAAAATATTACATAACTTACTATTTTTATAAGATTCATCAGCATTAAAATTTAAGAATTGACCAGTAACTTTTTTTCTAAAATCAACTAGATTATTAAGCCCTGCTTTCTTTCCTATATTTCCACCTGAGCTATTGGGATCGTGTACATCTGATGATGTAATAATGATTCTAGATTCTTCTTTATCTCTAACTAAATCTTTTAAGATGTTCACTAAGTAAAAATGTGCAAGATGATTAACTGCAAAAGTTAGTTCTACCCCCTGTTTTGATACTTTAGGGTAAAAAGAACCCGTATACTGCAATCCTGCATTTAAAACAACAACATCTAAGAAAATCTTTTTACTAATAAAGTAATCCTTAATTTTTTTAACATTCTCTAGATTTGAAAGATCACAATTTTCAATAATATTTAAATATTTACTTAAGTAATTTTTATCAAAATATTTCTCAATTGTTTTGAGAAATTCATTCTTTCTTAATTCAGATTTTATTACAACGTATAAACTATTTTTCGTCTTTAGTAAATTAATGCTTGCAAAAAGCCCTATTCCTGAATTACCTCCAGTAATTAAAATATTTTTATTTTTAATCATTTAACTCGCTATCTATTTTTTTATAATAAAAAAAATTTTAAAGTATTTTTTATTTTGTAATCTTATAAATTATTGTTAAAACACTGAAAGCTTAGTCACTAGTAATTGAGTAATTTGATTATTATTAATCTACTCATTACAAGTATTGGATGGAAAATATAATTCTAAGCGCAGAAGTATTAGTTTGTTCCATAAATTTCTTTAATCATAAGATTTATATTTAATGTCAAAAGAAAATTTGCCAGATGTTCTTGTTTTGGGTGCAGGGCCTGCAGGTATGGCAATTGCCTCAGCTTTAGGGAAGGAAAATTTAGATGTTGAAGTGCTTTCTCCAAATGGACCAGATGAACCTTGGCCAAACACATATGGCATTTGGGGGAAAGAAGTTGATCAACTTGGGCTTCAGGATTTACTTGAATATAGATGGAAGAATACTGTAAGTTTTTTTGGGCATGGCGCTTTAGAAGAACAGGACGACGAGAATAAAGCAACGGAACATTCACTAGATTATGGACTATTTGATAAGAAGAAACTCCACAATTATTGGTTTAATGAATGCAATAAGTCTCTTATTAAATGGCATCAAGGCTTTGCGAACAAAATACATTTTGAAAAAAACAAAAGTACAGTAACTACAAAAGATGGCAAGACTTACTCTGCAAGATTAGTAGTAGATGCAACAGGATATGATCCTGTTTTTCTTAAATTAAAATCATGTGGTCCCTTAGCAGTCCAAACTTGTTATGGGATAGTAGGTAATTTTAGTAAACCTCCACTTAAGAAAGGGCAGTTTGTATTAATGGACTATAGAAATGATCATCTTAACGATGAGCAAAAAAAAGAACCGCCCACTTTTCTTTATGCCATGGATATGGGTGATGGGAAATATTTTCTTGAAGAGACATCTCTTGGTTTAGTAAATCCTCTAACAATGGAAAATTTAAAAGAGAGACTAGAGAAGAGGCTTTCTTATCGAAATATATCTATCACAAGCATGCAACATGAAGAGCTTGGCTTATTTCTCCCTATGAATATGCCAATCCCAGATTTCAAACAACAAATACTTGGATATGGTGGTGCTGCTTCAATGGTACATCCTGCATCTGGATATTTAATTGGTAATGTTTTAAGAAGAGCTCCACTTGTCGCTAAGGCAGTCTCAGAAGCAATTAAAAACAAAAATCTAAGTACCTATCATATTGCTAGAAAAGGTTGGGAAACTTTGTGGTCAAAAGAATTAATTCGGAAGAAGTCACTTTACCAATTTGGATTAGAAAAACTCATGAGATTTGACGAGAAACTATTGAGAGAATTTTTTGGAAGTTTTTTCCAACTACCTAAAAATCAATGGTATGGTTTTTTAACTGATACACTTTCCTTAAAAGAGATTGTATATGCGATGTGCATAATGTTTATAAAGGCTCCATGGAGTGTAAAAAGAGGTCTTATGATTATGCATGGTAGAGAATTTAAAATGTTACTTAGGATAATATTTCCAAACATATAAATTAAAAATGAGAACCATACTAATAAGTGGAGCCAGTAGAGGTATTGGACTAAATATTGCACATAAAGAATTAAAAGAAGGCAATAGAATTAGTGTTGGCATAAGAGATTTAGAATCATTAAAAGGAAGCGTTATTGATCCAAATAAATGGCCAAAAGGGAAGATTATAATCAATTACTATGATGCATTAAAAAAAATTACAGCCCAAAATTGGATAAAGAATACCTTACATGAATTTGGAGGATTTGATACAGTAATAAATTGTTCTGGAGTATTATCGAAAGTTCCTTTCTTATACAAGGATGGTGATGAAGAAGATATTTTAAATACATTAAATATCAATTTTTTGGCAATTTGGAATTTATGTAGGCTTTCTTGGGATCATTTATGTAATTCAGGCAGAGGTAGAATTATTGTTTTAGTTTCAATGAGTGGGAAAAGATCTAAAGGCGATTTAGCCGCTTATTCTTCTTCAAAGTTTGCTTTGATGGGATTATGCCAAACTATGAAAAATAAAGGTTGGGATAAAAATATAAGGGTTTCAGCAATTTGCCCAAGCTGGGTTAATACAAAAATGGCCCAAAATATTTCTTCCTTAGACAAATCAAGCATGACACAACCCGAAGATATTGCTGAAATATGCTCAACTATTCTGAAGTTACCTACCCAATCAGTTCCATTTGAAATTGCCTTAAATTGTAATTATGAAATTTAACCTAAATTGAAAATTAAGTAAGCCATGGAAAGCATTGCAATTGCAATAAATAAACCTTTTATTCGATTAGTTAACAATGAAAAAAGAGATAAATCTTCAGAAAAGTATCCCCCAAAACTACCTGTAATAAATAACATTATCATTGGTAGTGAGGCCATTCCGAAAGAATAAGATATAGATTTTACAAATCCAAAATTTAAATAATTAAAAATAACGGAACTTAATGAAAACAATAAAAAAGATGCAAATAGAGTTATGGAAACTTCAGCATCTAAAGTGTGAGGCAAATTTCCCTTTAGTTCAAATTGCTTTTTACATTCTCTAATTTGTCTTTTAGAAAGCTTTAAGTAACCAGTTTCAGGAATTCGTTGAGATTTATACTTTCTAAGTAACCTTGCTTCAAGAGTTTCTGGCTCCTTTGTCATAATTGATGTTAATAATTCGTCTGGTTTTAATTTCTTAATTTTCTTTTCAAGATTCTCAGTTTTCCCAATTCTATAAAGGTCTCCTACTCTAATGAGGTAAACATATCCCGACATTTGCGTTGTAAAATTAATACTATACTTACTTTAATAATACTAAAAGAATCAAGATAATTAATAGTTTTTACAAAATGACAACCGATATTTTATATTCATTTCGAAGATGTCCATACGCAATTCGTGTTAGATGGGCCCTATTGATTTGTGAATTAAAAGTAGAGATAAGAGAAATTGATCTAAAAAATAAACCACTAGATTTTTTGAATAAATCAAAGACAAAAACAGTTCCAATACTCATAAAAAAAAATAGTGAGGTTATTGAAGAAAGTCTTGAAATCATCCTATGGGCACTCTCAGAGTCAAGTAAGCAAAACGTTGCCTTAACATATTTTCCTGATGATAAGAAGGAAGATATTTTTGAAATAATTAATGAAAACGATAACGAATTCAAATATCATTTAGATCGATTCAAATATGCCGCAAGATATCAGGATAGTAATGAAGAATTTCATTTCAGAAAGGCGATTATTTTTATTAATAGATGGAATGAACTTCTTGCAGAAAACAAATACTTTTATGGAGATAACCCGACAATCGCTGATTGGTCTATTTGGCCTTTTGTAAGACAATTTAAAATCGCTTGTGAAAGTCAAAAAAGAACAAATTATTTAAAACCGTCAATAAAAAACTGGTTAGATTCCTTTGAAAGTAATATAAAATTTAAATCTTTAATGTATAAATATGAATTATGGGCACCAAATTCTGGAAAAAATTATTTCCCCTTTAATTAACTTTCTAACAACTTCCTTTTCTCAATTATTCTTGCTAACTCCAAAAAATATCCTGCAGTCCTAAATTTACCTATATTTTTTTCCTTAAAATCAAGATCGCTTCTTATTTCTGCAGTCTCAGCCATAAGCAAATCTAAATCATTTGATCCAAGACTATACAATTCACCAAGTTCGATTTCCCTGCCGAGTAAATGACTCCTAAACCACTTCCCTTTATTTTCTTGAGGTGGAATATCGTAGGAAGAAAATGACATTAAAATAAAATTAAAATAAAATTAAACTTAAAAGTATTCTAGGGTTATTATTGAAACTTTTTCATCTCTACTTTATTAAAAATCAATGCAATAAAAAGTATTGTGAACGTAATTAGAGCACAAATTTCTGTCCAATAGTCCAACCCAATTTTAGAAATCATTAATGGTGCAAGAACTGTGAATAATCCCCCCGAAAGAATTAACTGAGCGAATAACTGTTTTGATGTAAAAATAGGTAAGGTCTTAGAAATATTTTTAGGATCCGCAAGCCTTAAAAGAAGCAACCCAGAAGCTACTACTCCTGTAGAATTCCCAAACTCAATCAAACTTTTTTCAAACCAATAATCGTCAAAAATAAAGTATGCGAAAAAAGCAATGCAGATTAAATTCCAAAATAAACCGAAAATAGTAAACACTAAAATAAGTACCCAATTATCAAAAACAACTTCAATATCTAAACTTGCCATAGCTGTAAAAATCAATAAGTCTGTGGATAAAATACCAATCTCCCTTTGCAGAATATTTGAAATAAATTCTGTATTTTTGGTTTTCTCTAAAACATATCTAATAAGGAGGGAACCTATAAGGATAAAAGGGAATACTGGTAATGAAAAAATAATTTCCTTCGAAAAATCACCAAAATAACTTGAAATATACTTTAAATATTTAATTAGTAAAACACCAAAAAAAATTGCAAGACCAGAAAATCCAAGATTTACTATCAAAATTCTTAAATCCGCAAGAATTCCTATCTTAGTTTTTTCTTCTAAATTTTTTTTTTCAGAAATTTCCTCTTTATCTGAAAGACCTAAAGTTCTTCCAAGAAAAATAAAAATGCTGCCTAATAATGAAGACGATAAAAGTCCCATGGTTGCCATAGCCAGACCAAGATCTAAACCATTTGGAAAACCTAGTCTATTAAAACTCTCACCGATGATAGATGCAGCTCCATGCCCTCCCTCAAAACCCACCTCGATCAAACATCCCATTAAAGGATTAGTTTCCATAGATGGAGGCAAAAAATATTTAACAACTAGACCGCCAATGAAAAATTGTCCGAAACCTAGAGAAAGAGCGAGCAAAAATTGATTGAAAATTGGTTTAACTAAACCATTGATATTTGGGATAGGTCTACCCATCATTAAAGTTGCGAAGACCAATGATAAAAGAGGAGTAGGAAATTTACTCCAAACATTTATTGTTTCTTTTGGCAAAAAGTGTATCGCTCCAAATGGGCCTACAGATATACCTAAAATTCCAGACAAAACTGCTATGGGGAGTCCAAACCTTTCGAGCTGAACAGCTAGTTTTAGTTTCCTCCCAAAAATCAAGCAAAAAAATATAATTAAGAATCCAAAGGAACTTATTAATAGAGAATTTGAAAAAATATCTTTATTTTGTAGAGAAAAAATATTCAATGATTTCAAAAATATATAATCTTAAATCTAAATTAATAAACAAAATTTTTCAAATAAAAAAGGCCCTATTAAAGGGCCTTTAATATTATTGAGGTAGAAAAAATTTAATCCTTAAGAGTAATTGTCGCACTATCAATATTACTAATAGCATTAGTAACTCTCTTAAAATCAAAGCCTAGCGCTCTTAAAGCATGCCATAGATGACCTTGAATAAAGAAGAAACCAAAGTAGTAGTGAACATTTGCTAACCATGCCCTTGATGTAAACTCACCATCAGGAAGATCAACAGTATCAATCCAATAAGGAGAAATACTAAACTTCAATTCAAGTGGTTCACCAAAATACTCAACAGGGTATACAGTTGTATTTGCTGCACTCCAGAAAGCTGCAATGATAGCCATCCAGCCTATACCTGCAAGAGACCATGAAAGAACTGCTTCCGCTGAAAGAAGGCCTTTACCTTTGAACTTAGTAAATTCACCTACCTGCTTAGTAGCAATATGCCATGCACCACCAGTAATCTCAACGAAAGCGAGGAAGGCATGTCCACCCATTACTTCTTCAAGACTATCAATGGTCAAAAAGTCTGTTTGATGATTCCAAATTTTTGCTAAGTTTAATTCGTACTCAACTTGTCTAACAGCACCAATTGCTGGATCATAGATGCCATGTACTCTTGCCCATTCTACGAAAGCAATAACTGCAAATCCTAAGAAAAGGAGATGATGACCAAGAATAAATGTCAATTTGTCAGGGTTATCCCATTCAATATTGAATTTTCTTGCTCTAGCAATATCTGAATCTTCTAAATTTCCTGGAAGAAGTAGAGAATGTAAAAGTCCTCCAGCAGCTAAAACCATAGAAGATACTAAGTGAACAATTGCTATCGCAAGTACAGGTTTAGTATCTCCCATCGCTACACCATTAGCATCAAACCCTATTCCAAGAGTTGCTAAGTGAGGAAGAACGATTAAAGGTTGGTGACCCATTGGGACACTAGGGTCAAATCGTGAAAGTTCAAAAAGGGTGAAAGCACCGGCCCAGAAAACAATTAATCCTGCATGAGCTACATGAGCAGCAATAAATTTTCCTGAGCGATTAGCTACCCCTGAATTTCCAGCCCACCACCCGTAAGTGGTATCTGGATTGCCATAGGTTTGCATTTAGGAAATGATTAGCTTAAACGTTTTGAGAATACTTTAAATTTCATCAAACAGTTGAATTCACAACAAAATTGTAAAAATTAGTAATCCTAATCAAAATATAAAAGAATTTATTAGAACAACCAAACGTCGAAAAAAGTTAGATTTAAACAGTAAAGTTATTATTAGAGATCAGATTTCAAATACTATTTATATAGTTTTAAGGTAAATATTCTTTTAATAAATTTCTTTTTGCTGACATTAAAAGAAGTTTTGTTGCATAAAACCATTATGTTTATTGCCTCTTTCTCAAACAATTATTAAAAAGGGAATAAGTTATTTAATACTTATGACTACTTCTCAAGATTCTTCTAGAAAAATTTCACTAGAAATGAAATCCGAAGTTCATTACAAAAAGGCTGCGAAATCCTACAGAAAATCCCAACAATATATAAAAATGATTAACCTGTATCCAACTTTGCAAAACACTTTAATTGAATGCAAGAATGAAAATTTAATTGAATAGAAATTTGATACGTCTTCCCTTGTTAGTCTTCAAAAAAATTTTTTAAGCTGCAACACTATCATTTTCCTCAAAATAAAATTTATTGATAATATTTCTACACGTATTTAAATTATAAAGTGCTTTTGGCTTCCAAGGTTTTTTCTGCCCATACGGAGAACTTTTCCAATGAATTCCAGGTTTTAGTATTCCATTTTCACGTAAATAAGAAAGTTTGATTTCAGTTATTCCTAATTTTTCAGCGGTCAACTCAGATGAGCTCCATATATCCCCTAACATTTGATTTTGTAAATATTATTATTCCTTGATAACGTTAATTTTATTTTTTTGAAAGGGGTAAAACTTTTAAATAATTATTAAATACCAAAAAACCTTTATTTATTTAGTAAAGTGATTGAAAAGATATAAATTAAATTAAGATATATTAAAAAAAGAATCGGCATTAACGAATACATCATATTTTCCACCTTCTTTATTTCTGGATTTATAATTACTATATTCTTCAGTAATAGATTTATTCTTAGGAAGATTGATCCATCCCTTACACCATTCCCCACTGTTTGTTAATTCTTCGAAAGTAATTTTTATATTAATTTCAGAATCAAGGACAGAGACCATCAAAAAAGTTATATTTCCTTTTTCTTTAGTCTCATTAACCAAAACAAAATGTCTCAATCCATTTATGGGTTTTTTAGAAGTCCAGAAATTATCCAAAATCAATGTCTAAATTTATTTTATCTAGATTTTCTTTTAGAAATTTTTTTATATTCTTCTCTAATTTCTTCAAGTAGAACTTTTCTTTTATTTAAATAGGCAATAGATTCTTGTTTTGATTGTTTATATCTTTCTGTTTTAGTTAAATTCATCCATTTATACAGGTTCTTCTTATTAAGTGTTATTAAGTTGTTCTCTTTTAAAAATTTTTTTTTCCTATTAACTTTTAAAGAATTTTTTAAATAGAAAAAAATTACTATGAAAATAAAAATTATCATTAACTTAAAGAGCATCACTTTAGAATTAAATTACTATTTAGCCATCGCTCTAATTTAATATCACTATCAAAAGGTATTACCTCTTCATTGTTTACTGAGTTTTTTTTATCAAATAGCCTAATAACAAATTCTTTATTAGCTGCTTCTTGATCTCCTATTACAACAATACTTTTAGAATTGAGTTTATTTGCCTTTTTAAGTTGCTTTGAGAAAGAAGCTCCACTCAAATCCAATTCAACAAGCAGATCAAAATTTCTAAGTTTTCGAGATAAGTTTATAGCGAATGGTTCAGCGAGTAATCCTTGATTAACAATATAAATATCCGTTCTTCTTTCAACATCTAGCTCTTTACCTGCTAAAAGTATTAGTCTTTCTAAACCAATAGCGAATCCAATTGCAGGTGTATCTTTCCCTCCCATTTGTTTTATTAAATTGTCATATCTGCCTCCCCCGCATACAGTAGCTTGCGAACCAAGGGCACCACTAGTTATCTCAAAAGCAGTATGCGTGTAATAATCCAAACCTCTAACTAAATTAAAGTTTTCTATGAAAGGTATTTTTAGACTTTCTAATTGATTTTTTAATTCCAAATATCTTTCAAGACTTTTCTTAGATAAAAAATCATGTAATTTTGGAGAACTTTCAAGGATTTTTTTTGTTTGACTATTCTTGGTGTCTAAAATCCTTAAAGGATTTTTATCGATTCTATTCTGAGAATCTAAATCTAAAAAATCTTTATTTATTTGTAGCCATTTTAAAAAAGATTTTTGAAAATTTAATCTATCATTCAAATCACCTAAAGAATTAATTTCAAGATTAAGTTTTTTTAATCCTAATTTTTCTAAAATATCCCAAGCCAACGCAATAATTTCAACATCACTTCTTACTGATTCGTATCCTATAAACTCAACACCTAACTGATGAAACTGTCTTTGCCTCCCTGCTTGAGGTCTTTCATATCTAAACATAGGGCCCATATACCATAGTTTTTGAAGAGGATTAGAGGACATTCCTTTTTGAATTATCGCTCGTGCTACAGATGCTGTCCCTTCAGGCCTTAGAGTGCAAGACCTCTCTCCTCTATCTAGAAATGTATACATTTCCTTACTGACAACATCTGTCCCTTCCCCAATTCCTCTTATAAATAATTCAGTCATTTCCAATATTGGAGTTCTTATTTCTTTGATAGATGCTCTTGAAAGCTGTTCAAGTATAATTTTCTCAACATTTTGCCACTTGATTAATTGATCAGGTAAAAGATCTACAGTTCCTCTAAGATTTTTTAAGTTATTCAAAGTTCTGGAAAATAATTCAAAATTTTTAATTTATACAAAAATTAAAATTTGATTGTTTGTTTTGTGGGACAATTTTAATTTAACATTTAGAAAAACTATTGGAAATTAATAAAAATAAAGAGAATCAGCATTGTGGTACAAAACCAAAAAAAATTGCTTTTGGGATAGCACCCCTTGGTATCGTTTCCATAGGAATAGTCCCAATGGGAGTAATAAGTATTGGAGTAGTACCAATGGGTGTATTTTCTTTTGGGGCAGTAGCAATGGGAATAGTTAATTTATCAGTAGTTGGGATGGGAATTATCTCTGCAGGGGTTACTACAATGGGGATATGGGAGTATTCACCAAATTCTCAAAACAATCATCATAATCATTCCAAACAAATTTCAAATTCAAGTAAGGAAAATATGATATCAAATCTATTCAACACCAAAGAGGAAGCTGAAAAGGCTGCTTCGAAGTTCGGATGTAAGGGAGCACATAAAATGGGTAATAAATGGATGCCCTGTAAAATGCATTAAATATTTTTTCAAAGATTCATTAATTATTAATTTAGAATCTCTACCCTAAAATCAAGATTTTTTGCTTCTTCAGTAGTTAATTTTCTTGACCAAGCTCCTTGGACTGGACTATTCCATCTGAAACCAGCATTTTTAGCTAAATACCTCTCTTCATAACTAACCAATGCCTTGTATAGAAACCTAGGTTCAGTGGCCTTAAGTAAAAGTTTTTCCAAATTATCGCATTTTTTGAAGACCTCAGAAATGTAAAAGCAATCAGACAAAGCTCTATGTAAGTTCCAAACTGGTATTGAAAAAGATAAAGCCAGATCAGTTACTGAAGGCCTGGTTTTTAATGATTTTTGAAAAGACCAGTTAATATCCTCTAAACTGCATATCCACTTTTTATTAAGTTCAGGCAATTTTCCTTTTCCAAACCATTTTTTATCAAACTCTACATTATGCGCAACAATGAAATCAGAACATTCAACAAGTTTTAAAAAGAAATTCAATCCATCTTCCCAAGGTTGAGAGATGTTCGTTACTTGTGCAGATATACCATTTACATGTTCGGCTTCATTATTATTAACTGGGAATAAAAATGAGACCTGCGAAAGAACACATTTAAAAGGAACGTCAAACAAGATACAACCTATCTCTATAACTTCATCTTTATTTTCATCTAAACCTGTTGTTTCAGTATCTAGAATTAAAATTTTTTCTATTTTTTTATCTAAATTAGTTGCACTTTTATCAGAGCCATTACTATTGATTTGGGGCTCAAGAAAATCCAATTGATTCAATTTTTTTTTGTTTGATTGTTCCAACTAGCTTTAAATCACTTTCATTTATCTTGACGCATTTAACAATAATTTCTTCTAAATTAATATTAATTAAACAAATTCAATTAGAAAAATAATTTTTAAACCCTTTTTAGATTTATTATAGATTTTTAATGACTTTTACAAAATATCAATTTAATAGTTTTTGTTATTGGCCGTCGAAGCCTAAGAAAATTGTTGAATTTATAGGTGGGAGTTATTTAGCTTCTAAACCAGACGTAACATATAAAAGATTCATAGAAAGCTTAATAAGTAGAAATTATGCCGTCCATGCATATAAGTATATTCCACAATTTGATCACCAACAACTTGCTATTAAAGCATGGAAGGATCTCAAAAATTGTCGAATATCTTTATCTAAAAGGATAGGAGTATCAATTCCTTCAATAAGAATTGGTCATAGCCTAGGCTGTAAACTTCATTTGATTTCTCCTGATGGAGGAAGAAATTGCGAAAAATTTATATCAATTAGTTTTAATAACTTCAGTGCCAACAAATCAGTTCCATTATTGAAACAAATTGCTCAAAAATTAGAATTCAATAGCGAATTCAGCCCAAGTCCAGAAAGAACTTTACGAATAATTGAAAAAACCTATAGTCAAAAAAATAACTTCCTAATTAAATTCAACTCAGACGAATTAGATCAAACAGATAAATTATTTTCTTGTCTAAAAGCTAGAAAAGAAGATAATTCAAAGGGAGTAATGTTAAAAGGAACTCATACCATTATCGCTAGTGCAGGGCTAAGAGAAAATTTTCTGGGAGACTGGGCAGATGATGCTTTCAAACGAAAAACTATAAAAAAAATTTCTAGTTTAATTGATGAATCCCATTAAAATCTTTCTTTCAACTTATCCAAAACAGAACTATCTTCAAGAGTACTTACATCACCACTTATTTTTTCGCCAGCAGCCAATGACCTCAAAATTCTCCTCATAATTTTTCCACTTCGTGTTTTCGGGAGCGCGTCAGAAATTATTATTTTTTCGGGCTTAGCGATAATTCCAATTTCATTAACGACATGTGTCTTTAAAGCCTCTATTAATTCTGTAGAACTGTTCACATCTTTCTCTAAGGATACGAAAGCAACTATAACTTCACCTTTAAGATCATCTCTTTTCCCTACAACAGCGGCTTCTGCAACTAATTTATGACTTACCAAAGCAGATTCTATTTCCATCGTTCCCAACCGATGACCGGAAACACTTATAACATCATCAACTCTACCCATAATCCATATGTAACCATCTTCATCAATGCGAGCTCCATCACCAGCGAAATATACATGTTTTTCACCTTTCAAGGAAATATAATCCCAATAACTCTCCAAATATCTCTGGGAATTCCCATGAATTGTTCTCATCATTCCTGGCCAAGGCTTCTTGATAATTAAATAACCACCTTCGTTCTCCATAACCTTATTTCCGTTCTTATCAACTACTGCAACTTCAATTCCAGGTAAGGGATAAGTAGCAGAGCCTGGTTTTGTTGCGACCACTCCAGGCAAGGGACTTATCATCACTCCACCAGTTTCAGTTTGCCACCAAGTATCAACTATGGGACATCTATTTTTACCTATAACATCTTTGTACCACATCCATGCTTCAGGATTAATTGGTTCTCCAACTGTCCCCAAAAGTCTTAGACTTTCAAGATTATATTTATCAGGAATTTCACGTCCAGACTTCATAAATGCTCGTATTGCAGTAGGAGCAGTATAAAAAATCGAAACCTTATATTTCTGAACAATTTCCCAAAAAGCCCCTAAATTTGAAGGCCTTGGAACTCCCTCAAACATTAAAGTTGTAGCACCATTAGATAAGGGCCCATAAACTATATAACTATGCCCTGTGATCCAGCCAACATCAGCAGTACACCAGTAGATATCATCATCTTTTAAATCAAAAATCCATTTAAATGTCAAATGTGACCAAAGATTATAACCACCTGTAGTGTGAACTACACCTTTTGGTTTCCCAGTAGAACCTGATGTATAAAGAATAAAAAGTCTATCTTCACTGTTCATTATTTCAGGCTCACACCAATTTTTTTGATCTCTCAATAATTCATGCCACCAGATATCTCTCCCATTAACCATAGAGATATTTTTTTTGGTTCTTTGAACAACTACTACTTTTTCAACGACTTCATTTGCCCCACTTTCAATCGCAGCATCAACTGCTTTTTTAAGCTCAATTACTTTATCTTTTCTAAAACCACCATCAGCAGTGATAACAAATTTAGCATTTCCATCAATTAATCTATCCTTTAGAGCTTCTGAAGAAAATCCTCCAAAAACTACCGAATGTGGTGCCCCAATTCTTGCACAAGCTAACATCGCGAACATTGCTTCAGGTATCATCGGCATATAAATACATACCAAATCTCCCTTTTTTAGCCCAACTGCTTTTAATGCATTTGCAGCTTTACAAACCTCTTTTAGAAGTTCTTCATAAGTAAATTTTTTGCTATCTCCTGGTTCTCCTTCCCATATAAGAGCAGTTTTTCTTCCAAGTCCTCTTTTGATGTGTCTATCTAAGCAGTTATATGAAATATTGAGTTTCCCTTCTTTAAACCACTTAAAAAATGGAGCATTATCGCTATCTAATACAGTTTGGAAAGGCTCAAACCAATCTAGTTCAGATTTTGCGAAAGACTCCCAAAATTGAATTGGATTTTCTAATGCTTGTTTTTTCAGACTAAGTAATTCTTGTTGAGATCTAATATTTGAGTTTTCTGCAAATTCTTTTGAGGGAGGAAAAATTCTCTTTTCTTCAAGGATGTTATTAATTGAATTTTTTTTATCTAGTGACATTAAATAAATCTATGCTTAATAAACTTAGACGAAAAATTTAATGATTTCAAAAATTTTAATAATAATTTAGCTGATAAATTTCATCCTGAAAGGTCTAATAAATGCGGCTAAGGACAAATTCTGGAAGAGCTAGCAAAGCTCTCTTATACTCTGAATCAGGCAGCCAAACTATAGCTTCTTTCGATAGCAGAGCAAAATCCTCAGCTAGTTTTCTAGAACTTTCGATAGCCTTAGAATTCATAATAATATTAAGAGCATCATCTAAATCATCTTTTTCAGCAAGTTCTCTGTTTATAAGCACAGATAATTTTTTATTTTCTTCTAAGGCATATAAAACTGGAGCAGTTAGATAACCACTAGCAAGATCACTTACAGCGGGTTTACCAAGTTGTTTATCATTTCCAGTGAAGTCAAGTATGTCATCTACAACTTGAAAAGCTAAACCAATATTCTTACCAAAATTATACAAAGAGGTTAATTTTTCATCAGTAAGATTACTCAATACTCCAGCGGCCTTGCAACTATTTGCTATTAATGAGGCAGTTTTACAGTAGCTTTTATTGATGTATTTGGAAAAAGATTGAGCAGAATCGAATCTATTTAAATTTTGTTTAATTTCACCTTCGGCTAAATCCATTATTACTCTACTAAGTAATTTAACTACATTTACATTATCAAGATTTGCCAAGTGCCAACTTGCTTGTGCAAATAAAAAGTCACCTGCCAATACGGCTACTCTAGTGTTAAATCTGCTATGCACTGTGTCAACTCCCCTTCTTGTAGAAGCCTCATCAACAACATCGTCGTGGACTAATGATGCTGTATGAATCATTTCAGTAATCTCAGCAAGTCTTTTATGTTTACTTGTTAGATTAAATCCAGGGGATATTGCTTTTGAAATTAGTAAAACAATACCTGGCCTTAGTCTTTTCCCCCCAGCACTAAAAAGATGTTCAGCTGCTGCTTGAAGAATTGGATGACCAGCTCCTATTAGATTTTTCAGTTCAAGAATAAGATCATCAAGATCATTTTCAACTGGTTGTAGTAGTTCTGTTACTGTATTCATGATTGACCTCTTACTTATATTAAAGAATCAAACATTGCTTCGGAGGTTAACCAACTTAATTTCTTTATTAATTTCAAGCCAAAATTTTATTTTTTTGGAAAATTCGTCCTTTTCTGAAGTAACAAAGAATTGTACATTTTCTAAAGAAAGACTTTCATAGCGGTCAGTTATTGGAATAGCAAAAGATTCATTAAATTTTTTTACTAATGCCTCCGATGGATCAATGATTTTTATATTGGAATCTATTTTTTTTCTTAAAAAGTTATAAATCAAAGGATAATGGCTGCACCCAAGTATTAATTCTTCAATATTTTCTTTTAACAGTGGTTTTAAGTACAAATCAGAAAGATAATTCAAATTATTTAAATTTAGCTTTTCCTTTTCAATTTCTAATACAAATTCTGGGCATTCTTGTTGAAAAATTTTTAAATTCTCTTTTTTAGAACTTATAGCATTTTTGTAATATGATGATCTAACAGTAGTTTGAGTCGCTAAAACACCAATTATTTGTTTATCAACTATTTCTGATACTGAGTTAATAAGGTCGAAGCATGG
This sequence comes from Prochlorococcus marinus str. GP2, assembly GCF_000759885.1. Lineage (NCBI taxonomy): Bacteria > Bacillati > Cyanobacteriota > Cyanophyceae > Synechococcales > Prochlorococcaceae > Prochlorococcus > Prochlorococcus marinus. Next base: position 87,555 of record NZ_JNAH01000002.1, on the reverse strand, counting down.
AATCCCTAAATTCTCTAAAATAATATCAAGTGCGCATGCATTTGTAGTGTTACAAGCTATTAAAAGTGCATCCAAGTTCTTATTTTTAAAAAATGTGCAGATCTCTTTTGCAATGTATCTTATCTCTTTAAAGCTTTTGTTCCCAAAGGGAATTCTCTTTGTATCTGCCAAATAAAAAACCTCAACATCTTTACGTGTTTTTAGTAAAGAATTAAGGATAGTAAAACCGCCTATACCACTATCAAATATACCTACTTTTAATTTCACCCTACTTTAAAAAGATATTCAAGGATGCCTTTTGCAATTGCATAAGCTATTCTTTTCCGATGAGTAGTTTTTTCTAATCTTCTTGCATCTAATCTTCCTGTTAAAAAACCAATTTCTACAAGAACTGCTGGCATTCTAGTATTTTTAATTACATAAAATCTACCTTGTTTAACCCCTCGGTCAGGACTTCCAGGGGAAACCCTTAGAATTTGTTTTTGAATTCTTTTAGCGAGTAATCTACCTCTCCATCCTCTAAAGTAAAAAGTTTCTAACCCATTAATATCCTTTCTTTTCCCTCTTGATGCATTTGCATGAATACTTACAAAAATATCAGCATCCTCGTAATTGGCAAAGGAAACTCTTTGAGGTAAATCTAAATCAACTTCATTTTTTCTAGTTAACCTTACTTTGACTCCTTTCTCAGAAAGAATTTTTTCAACTATTTTAGAAACCTCAAGTACAACATCTGTTTCCCTAATCCCTCCAATGCCTATTGCTCCTGGATCAGGTCCGCCATGCCCTGGATCAATAACAACCAAAAATTTATTTTGTTTTACGTTTGGTAATTGCAAGTAATCATTAACCCTTTTCCTCTTAAAACTTTGGTTTTGTTTTGCTTTATTATGTCTTGTTCTTTTTTCAACCACACCTTCACCAATCTTCTGAAATGAATATTTGGGCGTAAATAGTTTAATTCTCCACCTATTTTGATCTAAGCCAACCATTCTCCAAGTTAAAGGTTTCAAATAAGTTTCTTCTTTGAATTCAATTACTAATCTTGTCTTGCCATTATTTGGTTTGCCTAATCTAATTTCTTTTATCGGACCATTACCTTTTATTGTTCTAGGATTTTTTAATTCTCCAGGGAAATCTACCCAGAATCTATCTCCATACTTTTTGTTAGACCTTTGAAAGTATGCTTTTAAATTTGTATTTGATTTAGTTCTTAATTCTAAAACTCCATTAGTTTTAATCGCCCATGCTGCAAGAGCACTTGAAGATTTAACTGGAAAGATTGCAGAATTAAAAAATAAAAAAACAGCTACATAACGAAAAAGTTTGTAATTTAAAACCTTTATCATTAGTTTGCGAATAATTCATTTTTTCTATGTTTAAGACTTGGCATCTGCTCCCTAATTTTCTTTACTCTTTCTTTGTCAGCAGGTGCTATTGCAGCTCCCTGAGTTTTTCCAGCATCAGACAAAACTGTACCCCATGGGTCAATTACCATTGCATGGCCATGACTTTGCCTTCTCCCATAATGAATTCCAGTTTGAGCTGGAGCAACTACATATGCTGTATTCTCAATCGCTCTTGCTTGTAATAGAATTTGCCAATGATCTTTTCCTGTAAATGCTGTAAAAGCTGCTGGAATCATAATTAACTCTGCACCATTCGAAGACAAATATCTATAAAGTTCGGGAAATCTAACATCATAACAAATAGATAATCCTACTTTGCATAAACCTGGAATATCGATAACTGGCGGGTATTCCTCTCCAGACAAAATAGTAGATGATTCTTTATATAAATTTCCATCAGGCAAATCAACATCAAATAAGTGAATTTTGTCATATTTTGCCAAAACCTGACCATCTCTTCCAAAAAGTGCTGACCTATTTAACGTATGACTATCATCACCAGCAGGAACAGGGTATCCTCCACCCAAAAGAAAAACTTGATAACGTTGTGCCATAGTTTTGAGGAAATTTGTACATTTAATTGACAATTCAGAAGCTAATTCAAGTTTTTTGTCATCTTCTCCTAAAAAAGCAAAATTCTCAGGTAATCCAATTAATTCAGCACCTCTTCTAGCTGCAAGTTCAATCTGTTCTTCTGCTTCAACAAAATTTGCTTCAATATTTGAAGTACTCGTAATTTGCAATGCAGCTACCAAAAAATCAGTCAAGACTTTACTCCTAATGAACCAATTCGTAAATCATGAGGCACGAATCACACCTCTTTCAACTTGAGCAGGAACAATATCTAAGCAATCAAGTTCAGAACAACATCTAAAATCATCCTCATAATCTCCAAGACTTGTCAATCTTTTCCCATGAGTTGCTGTTTTTAAACATTTCAAAATATCATTTTTCCAAGAATCCCAAAGTGCCAAAGAAGCCTGTAATTCGTCATTAAGAATATTGACTTCAAAATCACAGTTATCTTGCAAGTATGAGGCCAAAGCACCAGCAGCTAGAGAATCCTCAAGTGAATATGAGCCTTCCCAACCACTACCAAGTATTAAAACATTTTCACATTTTAATGAAATGATTTTTTCGGCAACTGCTTTCCTATTTGGCAGTCCCATAGCAAATAGATGCCTTGCATTTTGAACTTTTTGTAATGATTTAGTCCCATTTGTGGTACTCATAAATAATCTTTTACCGCATACAACTTTTTTTGTTACTGACAAAGGAGAATTTCCTAAATCAAATCCCTCAATTTTATTCCCGCCTCTTTCTCCAAGTAATAGTCTCTTGTCAGCTTGCCAATTAATTGCTGATTCTTTCAATAATTCTAAATCTGCAAAAACTTGTATAGAGTCAGCTCCATTTTTTAAAGCCCAAGAAATTGTGGTCGTAGCTCTTAAAACATCAATAACCACTGCAATATCGAGACTTATTTCTGGAACATCATCTGCAACGTGATAATAAGTAAGATTAATGGCCGTATCCTTTTCTGTTTTTATTATAGAAAACAGTTACTTAGTTTGAATAATTTTTTTTTAAAAACAAACTTATTGATAATATATATCTAATTTGTATTTATGAAAAACTTTTAGAAAGTACTAATTTGAAAATGAATAATATCCGCACAATCAAAGGTGGAAGTAATTTACAAGGAAAAATAAAAGTACCTGGAGATAAATCTATCTCACATAGAGCTTTGATATTAGGAAGTATTGCTGAGGGTAAGACTACTATTGAGGGATTTTTACATTCTGAAGATCCACTTTCAACTGCTGATTGCCTTAGGAAATTAGGTGCAAATATACCAGAAATAAAAAAAGGTGAGTCTTTTACGATTTCAGGCCTGGGTCTTGATGGAATAAAAGAGCCTAAAGAAATTCTTAATTGCGGGAATTCGGGAACCACTATGAGGTTATTAATGGGGTTACTTGCCGGTCAAGAAGGTAAGAATTTTATTTTAACGGGGGATAATTCTCTTAATGAGAGGCCAATGGGAAGAGTGGGTAAACCATTATCTTCAATGGGGGGTAAGATTTTTGGTAGGGAAAGAGGAAATAAAGCCCCAATCTCAATTAATGGAAATAAACTTAAAGGATGTGTCATTGGAACGCCTGTAGCAAGTGCTCAAGTAAAATCTGCAATATTATTAGCAGGCCTTAAAGCTTCTGGGACCACTACTGTTATTGAACCAGCATCCTCAAGAGATCATACCGAAAGAATGTTAAAAGCATTTGGAGCACAGATAAGCATTAGAGGAGAGTTTGGGAGGAATGTAGTTATAAAGTCAGGAGGCAACTTAATTGGGCAGAGAATATTAATCCCTGGAGACATAAGCTCTGCTTCCTTTTGGATGATTGCAGCATCTATTGTTCCAGATTCAGAGATTTTAATTCAGAATGTCGGATTAAATCCCACTAGAACAGGGATTTTAAATGTAATGGATTCAATGGGGTGCGATTATCAGATTTTAGATAAATCGACTGTTGCAGGAGAACCTATTGGATCTATTAAAGTAAAAACTGCAAATAATTTAAGATCATTTACTATTGAAGGTGATATTCTCCCAAAACTGATAGATGAAATTCCTATCCTTACTGTGGCTGCATGTTTTTGTAATGGAGTTTCTAAAATTAAGGATGCTCAAGAATTAAGAGTTAAGGAAACTGATCGATTAAAAGTAATGGCAAGACAGTTACAAAAATTCGGTGCTGAAATAAAAGAAAAAGAGGATGGGCTTATTATTAATGGTCAATCAAAATTTAATTCTGCAGAGGTTGACAGCGAGACAGATCATCGAGTAGCAATGAGTCTTGCAATTGCTTCACTTCTTGCCAAAGGTACCTCAAAAATCATGAGGGCAGATGCTGCTAGCGTATCGTATCCTAATTTTTGGGAAGACCTTGCCAAACTTATTATCTAACTTAAAAAGTTTTTGTCTGAATTAATTGAAGTTTTAACAAAGGACGGGAGTTACTCATTAAGAAGTGTATTTTTTCAAGAGAATTTTCATAGCATATTAGGAGCATTTGAGGAGACAAAATCAAAGTTTATAGATACTTCTAATTTGGAAAGATTTAAGGGTAAATCTCTTAATGTTTTGGATATATGTTTTGGTTTAGGATACAATTCCGCTTCTTTAATAAATGAATTAATTAAACAAAAATCGTATTTAAATTTGTATGCTTTGGAGATTGATAAAAAACCTCTTGAATATTCGCTTAGAAATGAATCTTTTCTGAAATTATGGGCTCCAAAAGTCAAAACAATATTTAAATCATTGTATCGAAAAGATTACTTTGAGGATCAATTTTTTAAATGTAATCTTTTATGGGGAGATGCTAGAAAAAAAATCACCATTATTCCTTCATCAATTAAATTCGATCTAATTTATTTAGATGGGTTTTCTCCTCAAAAATGCCCACAAGTATGGACAATTGAATTTTTATCTAAAGTTTCAGAAAAACTCAATTCTCAGGGTTATTTAATAACTTATTCTTCTTCAGCGGCAGTAAGAAAAACTTTAAGAAATCTTGGATTAGAGATTTTCACTATTAAACCAAGTTTTAATAACAAAACTTTTTGGAGTCAGGGAACTGTCGCAATATCAAAATTTGACAAGAATAAATTGAAACCCAATTTCAATTTTGAAAAGCTATCTTTGATGGAAGAGGAACATCTCTTAACTAAAGCTAGTATTCCATATAGAGATCAAGATTTAAACTCAAGTAAGGACCATATAATCAAGAAAAGATTAGATGAGCAATTATTATCAAATTTATTATCTACAAATAAATGGAGAGAAAAGTGGGGAATGACGAAGTTATCCCTCAAGAGTTAGATTTAAATAAGTATTTTTAAAAAACATGTTAAGTGTTGCGATCTTAGCGGCAGGCAAGGGCACTAGGATGGAAAGCTCATTGCCAAAAGTTTTACATAAGATTTCTGGCAAAAGTCTTCTACAAAGGGTAATTGATTCATGTGTTGAATTAAAACCTGATCAAATCTTTGTAATTACAGGACACAAATCAAAAGAAGTACAAAAGTCGATTCCAAATGATAAAAAAATCCATATTATTATTCAAGAACCTCAATCAGGAACCGGTCATGCTATCCAAGTACTTTGTAGAGAAGTAAAAAAACACGAAGGAAAACTTTTGGTACTTAACGGTGATGTGCCACTCATTAGGCCTAGTACTCTAAAAAAGCTTTTATATTTACACAATTCAAAAAATGCTGATGTTTCTTTAATTACTACAAAGAAAACAAATCCTCATGGGTATGGCAGAGTTTTTTTAAAGGGGGATTTTATAGAGAGAATTGTTGAAGAAAAAGATTGCAATGATTTAGAACGAGAAAATCCTTTAATAAATGCAGGTATTTACTGTTTTAACTGGGGTAACTTGTCAGAAATAATTAATACTTTGCAAAGCAATAATAATCAAAAAGAAATTTACTTAACAGATACAGTATCTTTGCTAAAGAATTCCTTAAGCCTCGAGGTAGAGGATAATGGAGAGCTTCAGGGAATTAATAACAGAATTCAACTATCAAAATGCGAGGAAAATATTCAGAATTCAATTAAAGAAAAGCATATGCTTAATGGTGTAACTTTTGTAAATAAAGCAAGTTGCTCAATTAGTGAAGAAGCCGAAATTGGTAAGGATGTAACTATAGAGGCTAATACTCATATAAGAGGCAATGCCAAAATAAATAATCATTGCATTATTGGACCAAATACTTTTATTGAGAATTCTAATGTGGGATTACATTGTGAAATTTCAAACTCTACTGTTTATGACTCTCAGATAATGGATTATATTAAAATTGGTCCATATAGTCATATAAGACCAAACTCCAAAATATCTTCCTTTAGCAAAATAGGTAATTTTGTTGAAATCAAAAATAGTCAACTAGAGGAGGAATCTAAAGTAAACCATTTAAGTTATATTGGCGATTCTATTATTGGAAGATCTACTAATATAGGAGCGGGTACTATTACTGCAAATTTTGATGGTCAGAAAAAACATCAAACAAAAATTGGTAAAAATTCCAGTATTGGTGCAAATACAGTTTTTGTTGCGCCAATAAATCTTGGGGAATCAGTAACAACAGGTGCCGGTTCAGTTATCACCAAAGACTCCAAAGATAATTCATTAGCAATCTCAAGAACTAAACAAGTTAATATAGAAAATTGGGAAAGAAAAAAATCTTGATCTAATTAATTAATTCAATAATTTTCTCAAGCTGCCAACATCTGCTTCCTTTTATAAGAATAGAATCACCTTTTTTTGTAGATTTGTTTATCTCTTTAGGTACATCTTTAATATTATTTAAAACTAAAAATTTTTTATTATCTTTTAGATAATTGGTGTAAATTTTTTCATTTTTTTTATCGCAAATAAATAAACATTTTTCTATGTCTGAATTATTAACTAATTTGAATATCTCTTTATGATATTTTTCAGATTCATCTCCCAATTCTTGCATACTTCCAAATATGAAAAATTTATTTCTCGGTTTTTCAAGCAGGTTTTTAATACATGCTTTTACTGACTCTGGCGAAGCATTATATGATTCATCATATATTGTTGTTTTTACTGATTTAAGAATTTTATTCCTTCCACCTAAACTTACGAAATTAAATTTATTGAAACTCTCAAAATCAATCCCTAGCTCTTTAGCAACTGCATAAGCATATAAGAAATTTGAAGCATTATGAAATCCCTCTAATGAAATTTCAAAGGTATTTTCTTCAATTAAAATTGTTTTATTCAAAGGATTATAAAATCCACACAAATAATCAACTTTCTTAAAACTCTCCTTTCGATTTTCTATATTTAATAGTCTTACTTTTTTCACTCTACCTTTCCAAAATTCTTTTAAAGTTATCTCTAGAAATGGATCATTTGCTGGAATTATTACAACTCCTTTGGGATTTAAGAACTTACTAATTTCACACTTTGCATAAGTAATATTTTTTTTCGAGCCTAACAAACCAATATGAGCTGTGCCAATATTAGTAATAACTGCTATATCGGGTTCACTAAATTTAGATAAATTCTCGATCTGTCCAAGACCCCTCATCCCCATCTCAAGAACTAAAACTTTATCTTCAATATCTGTAGCAAAAATAGAAAGCCCAACTCCGATCTCATTATTAAAATTTGCATGAGATAATTTAATTCTTCCAAGTTTATTTAAAACTCCACCAATCATTTCTTTTGTTGTTGTTTTACCAACTGAACCAGTTATCGCAACAACAGGGATATTTAATTTTTTTCTTTTTAGCAATGCTAATTTCTGAAATGCTTCTAATGTATCTTTTACAACCCAATAAGGAAAATCACTAGGAAGTAATTTCTGCATCCCTTTTTTAATTACTACTGATTTAACTCCTTTATCTAAAACCTCTGGAAGAAAACTATGTCCGTCAAAATTTTTACCCTTTATAGCTATAAAAAGATCATTTTTTAGTAAAGTTCTACTATCAATACTTATATTTTTAAAATTATAAAAATCTCTTTTCCTCTCGCTTAGATTTTGAATATCCCCCAAAACATTGTTTAATTCTGATAAAGAGAATTCCATTAAATAATTAAGTCATACTTTTTTTAAAGATGGATCAGCTGATTGTCCGTAAGAGAACTTTTCAACTTCAGCAAAATCTGGAGATGGTTCTTTTATTCCACAAACATCTTTATACATAATTTCGTATTCGAGTGCAGATCTTTGCCAACTAAACTCTTGGCTCATTGCTCTTTTTTGTAATAATTCCCAACTATCTTTATGCCTAAAAGCCTCCCAAGACCTTACTAAAGATGTATAGAAATCTATAGGCTCAAAGCGATCAAAGCAAAAACCTGTACCACTATTATTTTCTGGATCATGAGGTAAAACTGTATCAACTAAACCTCCTACTCGCCTTACTATTGGAATAGAACCATACCTCATAGCAAGTAGTTGACTAATACCACAAGGTTCGAATCTACTTGGCATTAAAAATGCATCAGAGCCACCATATATAAGTCTTGACAAAGAATCATCATAGGTAAGAAATACAGAAAATCTTCCTGGGTAATCTAGTGCAAGTTGCCATAATCCTGACTCTAAATATCTATCACCAGTCCCTAAAACAACTATTTGCGAGTCTGTATATGCTAAAAGTCTTCTTGAAACTTGTAGAAGTAAGTCAACACCTTTCTGATCAACTAACCTACTTACCATACCTAAAAGATATTTTTTAGGATTTACCTCGAGACCCATTTCTCTCTGCAGAATTTTTTTATTTTCTAGTCTATTTTCTAAATTCTTAATACTAAATTTTGCAGGTAAAATTGGATCTTTGGCTGGATTCCATTCATCAAGATCTATGCCATTAAGAATTCCCCTTAATTTACCTGAAATGTAATTAAGTAATCCTTCAAGGCTTTCCCCGTATTCATGAGTTTTAATTTCATCTGCATAAGTCGGAGAAACTGCATTGACCCTATCTGCGTACAACATTGCCGCAGCCATTGTGTGGTCTCCATGCATATACCAAGGACACCAAGTCATTTTTTCAAGTTTCCATCTCCAAGGGCCTTGGTATTTTAAATTATGAATTGTGAAGACAGTACTAATTTCAGGGTCCTGATGCATCCACACAGGAATCATTCCAGTGTGCCAATCATGGCAATGAAGAACTTGAGGTTTCCAACAATTCCAGGCGAATTCTGCAGTAGCACTAGCAAAAAATGTAAAGCGCCAATCCTCATTTTCGCCTCCGTATATTTGGTCAGAGTCAAATGTTGGATGCCCCACTAGGTAAATCACATAATTATGAATGGGATGTTTTGCTTCATATACGGCGAAATCAGTACCCATTGTATTTGCTCTAAAGACTGGTTCATTCGACACCTCCAAAAGACTCCACAATTTTCCATATCCTGGAATTATCACCCTTACATCGTGACCAAGTTTTATCAAAGATGGAGGTAACGAACCAACCACATCTCCCATACCTCCAACTTTAATCATTGGAGCACATTCAGCAGCGGCAAGAAGAATTCTCATTGATAATTATTTAAAAAGTTCTTTTGAAAAATAAACTAGGGTGTCCACTTATAGTCAGAAAAGTCTGGTGGACGCTTTTCAAGAAAGGCATCTCTACCTTCTTGAGCTTCTTCTGTCGAATAGAATAATTGAGTTGTGTATCCAGATAATTCTTGAATACCCGCAATCCCATCATTTTCCGCATTGAATGAAGCTTTAAGAATACGAATAGCAGTAGGACTATTTCGTAAGATCTCTCTTGCCCAGATTACACCCTCAGCTTCTAATTCTTCAATCTTTGTAATTGCATTTATCAAGCCCATCTTAAGAGCTTCCTTAGAATCATATTTTCTACATAAAAACCAAATTTCTTTTGCTTTTCTTTGACCAACAAGTCTTGCTAAATAACTTGATCCAAAACCCGCGTCAAAACTACCGACTCTTGGACCTGTTTGACCGAATATTGCATTTTCAGAGGCGATACTGAGATCACAAATCAAATGAAGCACCTGGCCACCTCCAATTGCAAAACCAGGAACTAAGGCAATAACCACTTTAGGCAAACTTCTTATTAATCTTTGAAGTTCAAGTACATTTAATCTCTGCTTCCCTTCATCATTTTTATATCCATTTTCACCTCTTACACTCTGATCACCTCCAGAGCAAAAAGAATAAATACCTTTCTTATCAGGTCCCGCACCTGTAAAGAGTACTACGCCTATAGTTTCATCATTTCTTACAATACTAAATGCATTAATAAGTTCATCTACAGTTTGTGGCCTAAATGCATTTCTTTTTTCAGGCCGATTAATTGCAATTCTCGCAATTCCCTCATCTGATTTGTGAAACAATATATCCTCATAAGATTTACATTCTGACCAATTTAAAGTTGTTTTACCAGGTAATACTTTCATGAAAACTAATTTTTTAAAGATAGAAAATGATAAATTTAACTGCCAATTATTTTTTCTAGCAGGGCATTTTTTTCATTAATTTCATTTTCTGGATCAATATCAACTTTAATTATTACAGATTTCTGTATGGAAATGCTCCAATCGAATGCCTCTCGTAATTTTTTAAAATTTGTCACACTTTTAAAGTTTACTTGATAGCCATCTGCGAGTTTTGGCCAGTTTATTTCTTTTGGCATAAGAAAAAGTTTTTTTAATTCATCTTCTTTTAAATTTTCTCGATAAATACGATTAAATATATTTCCGCCATTATTATTTATCAGAAGAATTGTTAAATTTGTGTCGATTGAATTTTCAATCAGCCAACCGTTTATATCATGAATAAAAGCCAAATCTCCAGTCACAAGAAGTAGAGGACTTTTAATTCTAGAAATACCTAATGCAAGAGATAAAGTACCGTCTATGCCAGAAGCCCCTCTAAAGCTGAAACAATTTCTTGTTAAAGTACCATTCTCAGAAAATGTAAGCCAATCTCTAATCGGACTACTCGCGGAAAGCATTATAGGATTTTCAGCTGGCCAAATTTTTGGAACAAGATTTGCAAGCATATACTCAGTAATTTGATTATCTTGAGAAATTTTCTCTTTTAAAATTTCTTTAATTTGCTCTCCTTCCTCTATAAGATCTTGAGCCACTGGAGTAAGAGCCTTTTTGTTTTTTTTGTTAATTGATAATTCTTCTAACAATAGAGTAGTAAAATTTGATAGCCCAGAATCATATTCAAATGATTTTTTTATAGGGTCCAATTTTCTATAGTTTTTTTCTTTTATAAGAATTTGTATCCCGTCGAAGTTTATTAAAAACTTCTCCAAATCAATTGAGGATGACATAGGGCCAAGCCTCAAAAGTTGATGACAATTTATAGAACTATTATTTTTTCTTAAGACTAATTCCCAATTTACAACTAACCCTCTCAAATCAGAATAAACTCCTGAAATAGGATCAGCAAATACTGGCCAACCTGTAATTTCTTGTAATCTTTTTAAAGATTTATTGAAAGAAGGTAAATCATTTATGGAACCTTGATAGGGACCTACCAAAATAATGCCGGATTCATCTAAATTTAACTTTTTTGAAATTTCTATGAATTTGTTTTTATCAGACATTATCTCAACTTCATGAAAAATATATTTTTTCTTCAAATAAATTCTCTCAAAAACCTTTAAAACATTTTTTTTATTCAAAGATGAAATATTTAAAGGCTTTTCAATAGGAATATTTAAATGAATAGGACCAGGGAATGTTGATATTTGTTTCTCAGTAATTCGAACTAAATTCAATATTTCATTTTCTTGTGTTTCATGAAGTCCATTTAGATTTGTACTTAAAACCCTTCTGCAGACCGAACTCAAAAAATCTTCTTGATTTACCGTTTGATTAGCGCCACAATCTTTTAATTTTAAGGGTCTATCTGCGGTAAGAAATATAATACCTTTACAAGATCGGTCTGCCTCAACAGCTGCTGGCAATAAGTTACTCACGGCAGTCCCAGAAGTTGTAATAACTAAAGAAAGATTACCTGATGCAGATGAAATTCCAAGAGAGTGGAATCCCGCCGATCTCTCATCTATTGAATTAAAAATATTTACCAGTCCTAATTTATTTAATTCTCCAGCAGCTATTGCTAAAGGTGCTGATCTACTACCAGGACAAAGTATTAAATTTTGAACTCCTATTTTTATAAGAAGATTCAAAAGTTGTAAACTTCTAAGAAAATTTTTGCATTCAATAGATGATGTCATAATTAATATAAATGCTTTGAGATTTTCCTTATAACTGAATTAAATAAAACATGTCTACAACTCAAGAAAAACGAAATTCAATACTAAAGGATTTAAAAAATCTTTTAATCTGGATATCTATAGCTTTAATTATACGATGGCAGGTTATAGAGCCAAGATGGATCCCATCCGGTTCAATGCTCCCAACTCTTCAAATACAAGATAAAATTCTTGTTGAGAAGGTAACCCCCAAAATCACATCCAAATCAAATCTTTCAAAATTAAAAAATAAAATAGTTGTTTTTAACGTACCAGAAGAATTAATTAATGCTGGTTATGAAGCAGATACTGCACTAATAAAAAGAGTAATTGGAGTACCTGGAGACAAGGTAGAAGTAAGAGACGGTAACCTTTACCTAAATGATATCGCTCAAAAAAATTACGTTTTTGACAATAATATCAATTATTCTGTAGGACCTTTTATTGTCCCTGAAGAGTCATTATGGGTGATGGGAGATAATAGAAATAATAGTATGGACTCACATATTTGGGGATTTTTACCCTATGAAAAGGTTATAGGTAAAGCTATTTTTAGATATTGGCCGTTTAATAAAATTGGACCTATTCGGTTCCCTGCCCTTAATAATTTAGATTAATGGGTACGTGATGTTGTAGGGTTTTTATATCTTGAAGTTGTAGAAATGTTTAATCCAGAATTTCTCGCTACTGAAAATAATGATCCAAACGAGGAAAATGATTTAATCCAATATTTACAAAAACAATCTCCAGAAGTTTTGCAAAGAGTAGCAAAATCAGCTAGTGAAGATATTCAAGAAATTATTAGACATAATGTTCAAGGTCTTCTTGGAATGCTTCCTTCAGATCAATTTGATGTAAAAATTACATCTTCAAAAGACAACATTGCTAATTTATTATCCTCTGCAATGATGACAGGATATTTCTTAAGACAAATGGAGCAAAGAAAAGAGCTGGAACAAACTCTTAAAAATGATGAAAACATGTCTATTGAGGAATAATATTTTTTAAAGATTTACTTCTTCAGGAATTATTCCTAGTTCAAACAACTTTTTATATAAGCCCATTAAAAATTTATTATCCTCAGGAAGTTTATCCCACTTTTGGGAATTAATTTCATTAATTAATTTTTGACAATCTTCTATTGTAAATTTTATAGGTGCCGTAAAATGAGCTGGAATTAAATATTCCATATCTTCAAAAGACTTGATATTTTCTAACCATTTAAGTAAAACTTCTTTTGAACGCGGAAAAATTAATTTCTGTAAAACTGGTGCAATTTGAATCTTAGGAGTATCTTTACCCATTATTTCAACAAGAGAGGATTCCCAATCTTCGTCCCACAAAAAGGGATAAATTCCAAAATGAGATCTCCAATTTCTAAGATCTTTTTTGAATGAATACTTAAATATTTTTTTTAAAGGTGGAATATTTAATTTACCTGGTTTCAAAAAAGATGAAAATAAGACTAACCTTTTCCATCCTTTTTTTCTTTGTTCGATGGAGTCAATCAAAGGTTCATCTCCTCTTTCTCTAGAATGGAAAAGAAGTGGAGTTGGATCAAAATTAAATATCTCAGGTGGTGTGGAATCTATTCCAACTATTGCGTCTGTTACATGAAGAGTTTTCGTAGAATAATGGAAACAGCTTATCTCCTGATATCTTCCTAGTCCTAAATTCAGTGGGCCTAATGAAGACCATTTAAAGGAGTTTGTATGTGGAGTACCTTCCTCAAACAGTACTCTTGATCTTTTTGATGGAATTCCTAAAAAATCTAGTGGTAGATTTATGGGAAAACTCCATTGTCCAGGACAAAGCCAAATTTCTGCATCTTTAAAAACTCTTGAAAGAGCTGGCAGTCCGATTTTATGTTCTAGGCCAGAGGCACTCGGTAGAATTATTGTTTTAACTTTACCGTGAATCGCAATTAATTTTTCTAACTCATTTATTAATTCTTTTGTCGGAGGCAATGGATTTATTAGCATCAATCCATTATCAACCTTTATTACAGTCATTCTTATTGGAACCGCAACATAATAAAGTCCCTGTATTTGTTCCAAAGACCAAATTTGATTAGGAATTAATTCTCTTAAAATTGTTTTCTTTTTCCCATAAGGATATAAAGGGAATAATGGCCACCAATTCCACTTTTTATTTATAGTTTCTTCCTGCACTATCATTTATACCCAGAAAATAATTTCTTTAACTTAAATATTCCGTATCTTGGAGCGAATAAAAAAGCAAATAAAAATATAAAAGTTTGTGCTAAGACAATTGATCCACCTGTTTCAAGATCAAACCAAAAACTAACATAAATTCCTATTAGGCTTGAGATAATTGCACTTAATACTGAAATTACCGTCATATTATCAAACTTATCCGTAAGTAAATATGCTGTAGCACCTGGTGTAATCAACATTGCAACCACCAAAATAATTCCAACAGACTGCAAGCCCACAACAGCTGCCAAAGATAAGCATGTGAGAAGTAAATAATGAAGAAAAGATACATTAATCCCAACTGTTTTTGCATGCCTAGGATCAAAACAATAAAGCATTAAATCTTTTCTAAAAATTGATAAAAGGATTACTACCAATAAAGAAATGAATATAGTTTGTTTTACATCTGAAAGAGATATTCCTAATGGACTACCAAAAAGAATAGAGTGCAGATCAATATTACTTTTAATCTTAGAAACCAATACGATTCCAAGAGCGAAAAATCCAGTAAATACCAACCCTATAACAGTATCTTCCTTAACTCTAGATTTCTGCTTAATAAACCCTATCAATGCTACAGAACCAACTCCGAAAATAAATGCCCCTAATGAGAAAGGAAGACCTAATGCATAAGCAACCACAACACCAGGCATTACTGAATGTGACACTGCATCTCCCATTAAAGCCCATCCTTTAAGAGTCAAATAACTTGACAGAAAACCACAAACAGCTGCGACTAATGAACTCATGAGAAGTGCTTTTCTCATAAAGTCATGAGTTAAAGGATCTGTTATAAATGAATCTAAATTTAAAAAAGAATAGAGCTCCATATAATTTAAAATTTAGGATTCAGGTCCAAACAAGAAATCAGGTGAGATCCCCCCAAAAGTGGTTGTAATATTTTCAGGGGTAAACACTTCAGAGGTTTCGCCATAAGCTACAACAGTTTTATTTATTAAAAGAACCAAATCACAAAATTCACGGACATGCATCATATCGTGCGTAGATAATAATATAGTTTTACCCTCATTTTTAAATTGAATAAATAATTCTGAGATAAGTTTCTCAGTTCTTATATCAACACCTGAAAAAGGCTCATCAAGAAGTAATATTGACGCTCTTTGCGCAATTGCTCTAGCTAAAAAAGTTCGTTTTCTCTGTCCTCCAGATAAGTTTCCAATAGGTGTAGATAAATGATCAGTAAGATCAACCCTCTCAATAGCATCTTTAACCGCCTGAATATCAGACTCTCTAGGACACCTAAAAATATTCATCGAACCATATCTTCCCATCATCACTACATCCCAAACACTTATTGGAAATTGACTATCAATTCCCTCATTTTGAGGCACATAAGCAATTGTCTGATCTTTTTGAGCAGATCTTACAGACTCCCCATTTATTCTGATTTTTCCCTTTGAAATATTTACAAAGCCTGTTAAAGCATTAAAAAAAGTTGTTTTACCAGCCCCGTTCATCCCTACTAACCCACAAATCTGGCCAGGTTTCAATCTTAAATTGGCATCATACAAAGCCACCTTACCGTTGTAATCTACGCAAATATTCTCCGCATCAATCCTAAAGTTTTGATAATTGATTGTTTCCATAATTCAAAAAAGCCCTTTTTTAATCAAATCCAAATTATGCTCAAGCATTTTTATATAGGAACTAGCAGGCCCACTATCGTCAGATAATGAATCAACAAAAAGATTTCCTCCAAAATTAGCCCCAGTTTCGTTTGCAACAACCATTTGAGATTCGTTACTTACAGTACTTTCACAAAATACAGATGGGACATTTTTTTCTTTAACTAGTGAGATTGTTCTTGTCATTCTTTTTGGAGTAATTTGACTCTCAGCATTAACTGGCCACAAATAAACTTCCTCTAATCCATAATCATTTGTTAAATATGAAAAAGCACCTTCACAACTTACTAGATACCTCCTGTCATTATTTAAGTTATTAATAAAAAGTGAGAATTCTTTATCTATCTTAGAGAGTTTATCTTTATAAATTTTTCCATTTTCTTCAAAATATAGCTTTTTAGACGGCCTCAATTCTGATAAAGATTCCACAATAATATCTACGTATAGGATCCCTCTTTTTGGAGAAATCCAGGCATGAGGATTAGGTTTCCCTTTATAAAAATCTTCACTTATAAAAATAGGATCTAAATCTTCCGCTACAGTAATTCTTTTAACTTTTAAATTAGAAACAAATTTTTCAGCCCATAATTCAAATCCAAATCCATTATCAATAAAAACAAAAGCATTAGATGCATTTACCAAATCGCTTGGAGTTGGTTGGTAGCCATGAACTTCAACTCCAGGTTTCGTGATTGATCTAACAATAAAATCATCTTTAGCAACATTACTAATTATGTCCGCCAAAACAGTAAAACTTGCCAGTATTACTTCTTTAGTTTCATTTTTATTTGATATTTTCTTACATGAGCCTGAAGCAAGAGAAAGCAGAAGTAACAAACTTAAAAAAAGAATATTTTTTCTCATATTTAACATTCATCCTTAGATTATGAACTAAAAGATAGTTTCATAAGTGGTTTTCTTAGATCAGAAATAAATCCTTTCCAATTTATTTTTTCTTTTTGAAAAGCTTTTTCAACAATTTTCTCAGAATTTTTCTTTATAAAATCCAAATCAGGTTCTTCTACTCCTTTTGTTATTGCCATGAAATCAGCCAAAGAGCTTGATACTACTCTTGTTAAATAAGCAGCACTGACAGCCTGAAATGTTCCAGAGACAAGCCAATTTGGGCCATGTAATTTTGTTATGCCAATTAAAGTCTGTCCACTCCACTCAATAACTCCCTGAGCAATTGCAGTCTTTAATATCTCTTTAGATACTTTATCTAAAATTTCTGGAGACCAATTACATCCCCATATAGACTTAATTTCTTTAATCATTAATGAATTTAGTACTGTCATTCCCATAACATCAATTGATGGTATAGGAGATAAGAAAACAGTTGTAGCGACAATAATTTGATTTTTTCTTTGTATACCTTTTAATTGCATTCTTCTTATCCCTTCAATTTCTGATTGCCAGGCAACATGAAGTTCTTTCAATAGCCTTTTTTTTGTATTTTCAATATTTTTAGATGAACTTATAAAAAACTTCCTTAACGAAAAAGGAATGTTTATTATTTCATTCTTATTCACATCAAAAGTAATAATTTTATTTATAAAGTCACTCGAAATTTGAGACTTTAGGTCCTCTATCTGATTTTTGGCTTCTATTTCGTTGGAAGTTAAAGCCCCCAACCAGATTGGTATATCTTTAGGAAACTTTTCCAACCACAAAAAGTCATTTGCCGACAAAGGCAAGTTTATAAAATACAAGATTGCATCACTCTTCAAAACTTCTTCTGGAATAACTTGATAAGAATTATATTTAGGCAGTTTTTCGTATAAATCAAAGTCAAATTTATCTGCTTTAAAGTGACTTTTAAAAACAGAATGACATCTTTGATAATCATTTTGACCTATGCAACTTATTTTTTCTTTTTCACATCTATTAAGAATCGATTTAAGTATTTTTTGTCTTTTTGAATTCTGTTTTTCTAATTCATTTGTTGCTTCAAGTTCTTCAAAAAAATTTAAATCTTCATTACAGAGATTTATCCAACCATCTAAATTATTTGGCTCATTAAATTTAGGCTTATCATTCTTCAGGTAAAAATATCCCCCCAAACACAACGCAAAAAATCCTATTGAGCCTCCTGCAAAATGAATTAAGTCACTGACAAACCATTCCCCAAAACCTAACAATAATAAAATAATAAGAAGATTTTTTTTTGGAAACTTTATGTAATCCTTTAAAAGGTTGTCTTTACTAATATTGAACACAATACTTTTTTTTTCTAGTTTTATTTTAATGCAAGTTGTGAATGAGAAAAGCAAAATTTCATAAGTCGTTAATCAAAAGATAAAAATTTAAGGCTTTTAAAAAGACTTATTGCATAACAAGATGCTAAGTTAATAGACTATTTAAATAACTTAAGAAACATCAAGATGTCTAATTCAAATTTCAGCAATAATTCTGGAAAAGAAAATTACAGAGCTCGTTCTAACAATGAAAGATCTAATTTCAGAGATAGATCGGGCGGCAGAAGAGATGGAGGAGGATTCCGCATAAGATTGAGTGATAACGAAATGAAAGCTGTTAAATCAATACAAGAGACCTTTCAATTGAGATCTACCGTTGCAGTCCTGGGTTTCTCTGTTAGAACACTTAGCGAAATGATCAAAGACGAAAAATTGATTGAATCAATAAAAGAATATGCAAAAAATAATAAAAACTCTTCTCCGAGTAGACAATCACAAAATCCTTATGAAGAAAAGACAAAAACAGCACCTGACCCTTTTGCAAGACCTTTAAAAAGCACATCAACTGAAGAGATCCAATCTAGCGAAGTAGAAGAGGATGACAAATAAAAAAAGAATTCTTTCGGGAGTTCAACCAACTGGTGATTTACATATTGGTAATTGGCTTGGGGCTATAAATAATTGGGTTACGCTTCAAGAGCAATATGAAACATTCCTATGTGTAGTTGATTTGCACGCAATCACAGCTTCATATAATCCCAAAGAATTATCTCAGAACACTATCTCTACAGCGGCTTTGTACGTCGCTTGCGGGATAGATCCCAATATATGCTCAATTTTTATCCAAAGTCAGATTTCTGCACATTCAGAACTTTGTTGGATATTAAATTGCCTGACTCCTATAAATTGGATGGAAAGAATGATTCAATTTAAGGAAAAATCTCTTCAACAAGGTAATAATGTATCAATTGGATTATTTGACTATCCAATCCTTATGGCTGCAGATATCCTTCTATATGACGCTGACTTCGTTCCAGTCGGGGAAGATCAAAAACAACATCTTGAACTTGCTCGAGATATTGCACAACAAAGAATTAATGCGAAATTTGGTAAGGATAAAAATATTTTAAAAATTCCTCAGCCAATTATTATGAAGAATGGATCAAAAATAATGAGTTTGATTGATGGTTCAAAAAAGATGAGTAAAAGTGATCCTAATGAAGGCAGTAGAATCAATTTGTTAGATACTCCTGAAATAATCACGAAGAAAATAAAAAGGGCAAAAAGTGATAGTTATATTGGAATAGAATTCAATAACCCTGAGAGAGCAGAATCTAAAAATCTTCTGATGATTTATTCAATATTATCCGGTAAAGAAATTTCTCAATGTGAAAATGAATTATCCGAGACAGGATGGGGGACATTTAAAAAATTAATTACCGAACAACTAATAGAATCTTTAGAACCTATTCAGGAAAAATATAAACTCTTAATTAATGATCCATATCAATTAAATAATATTCTTAAAGAAGGGAAAGAGAAGGCTGAAGACTTAGCAAATAAAACTTTAAAAAGAGTTAAATCTAAACTTGGATTTTTTGAAATGGAGAAATAAATTATGCCAGTAATTACATTACCTGATGGTTCAAAAAAGGTTTTCGAAAATTCTGTTACTACTCTAGAAATTGCTCAGAGTATTGGTGAAGGATTAGCTAAGGCAACTATTGCAGGGAAAGTAAACGATGTTTTACTTGATGCAACTCTTCCAATAAAAAATGATGCCAAAGTTGTAATAATCACTTCTAAAGACAAAGAGGGTATTGAGATAATTAGACATTCTTTTGCACATCTTATTGGTCATGCAGTTAAACAAATTTACCCAAATATAAAAATGGCCATAGGTCCTGTAATTGAAGATGGATTTTACTACGATATTTTTTCGGAATATAGATTTACTCCGGATGACTTAAACAAAATTGAAGAACGCATTAATAAATTAATAAAAAAAAATTACGACGTTAAAATTTTACAGGTTCCTAAGGAAGAAGCAATTAAAACTTTTAAAGAAAGAGATGAGACTTTTAAATTAAGAATAATTGAAGGAATTCATGGAGAGGGTCTCATTAACTTATACAAGCACGAAGAATATATAGATATGTGTAGAGGGCCTCACGTACCCAACACAAGACATTTGAGGCACTTTAAGTTACTTAAATTATCAGGTTCATACTGGAGAGGTAATAGTGAAAATGAATCATTGCAGAGAATATATGGAACTGCATGGGCTAAAGAAAAAGAACTCAATGACTATTTAACAAGAATTGAAGAGGCGGAAAAAAGGGATCATAGAAAACTTGGAAAAAAACATTCCCTTTTTTATATATCAGAAGAATCTCCTGGAATGATTTTTTGGCAGCCTAATGGGTGGACCATATACCAAGTACTAATGAAGTATATAAGAGAAATACTTAAGAAAAATAACTATCAAGAGATAAGAACTCCTCAAGCTGTGGACAGAAATCTTTGGGAAAAATCAGGCCATTGGGAAAAGTTTAGAGATGATATGTTCACAACCTCATCAGAAAATAGAACTTATGCAATAAAACCTATGAACTGTCCTTGCCATGTTCAAGTGTTTAATCAAGGTTTAAAAAGTTACAAAGATTTGCCTATTCGTCTTGCTGAATTTGGTTCTTGTCACAGAAATGAACCCTCGGGAGCATTACACGGCCTAATGCGAGTTAGAAATTTCACTCAAGATGATGCACACATCTTCTGTACAGAAGAGCAAATTCAAGAAGAGGTATCTACCTTTATTGAGCTTGTTTTTGAGGTTTATAAAACTTTTGGTTTTGATGAAATTATTATCAAATTATCTACTCGTCCTGAAAAAAGAGTAGGCAACGATGACATTTGGGATAAATCTGAAGAGGCTCTTACCAAAGCATTAAACTATAAAAATTTAAAATGGGAACTTCAACCTGGAGAAGGGGCTTTTTATGGTCCCAAAATAGAATTCTCGTTAAAAGATTGTCTTAATAGAGTCTGGCAATGCGGAACTATTCAAGTTGACTTCTCGATGCCTATTAGATTGGATGCAACTTATGTAGATGTTGATAATGAAAAAAGAAATCCAGTTATGCTTCACAGAGCAATTTTAGGTTCATTTGAAAGATTTATCGGCATCCTAATTGAACAATATGAGGCAAAATTCCCAATTTGGCTTGCTCCTTATCAAATAATCTTATTAAGTATTACTGATAGAAATATAGAAAAATGTCATGAATTTAATCAATTTTTGAATATCAAAGGCTACCGATCAAAAGTTGACATTAGGAATGAAAAGATAGGATATAAGATAAGGGAAGCTACAATTGGAAGAATCCCGTTAATTGCAGTAATAGGGGATAAAGAAGAGGAAATTGATTCAGTCGCTTTAAGAGCTTTGGATGGAAAAAATTTAGGAATTTTCGACCTCCCTAATCTATACAAATTAATGGATGAATTAATAGAAAAAAAAGGGAGAACAGAATAATTTAAAAGAGATGAGTTTTCTGGCTTGTGATTTAGGAGGTACAAAGGTTCTATTGGGAATATTCGAAAGAGTAATAAATGATGATTCGCCTAAATTGTTATTCAAAAAGAAATATTTATCTTCTGAATGGGATTCTTTTGAACTTATCCTAGATGATTTCCTCAAAAAAGAATGCAAAAATATCCCTCATCCTTCTTCTGCATGTTTTGCCGTAGCAGGTCCTTTATCTAACAACAACGCAAAAATTATTAACTTGTCATGGAATATTTCGGGTAATGTATTAAAAAATAAATTCAATTTCAAAAGCTGCGAACTAATAAATGATTTTGCAGTGCAAATTTATGGAATACCATTCTTAAAAGAAAATCAATTTTCAACAATACAAAATGGGAACCTCTCTGAGGGTGCTAATAATGATTTGCATGCCATTGTTGGAGCTGGGACAGGTTTGGGTATTGCAAGAGGAATAATATCAGAAAATAAAGTAAAAGTTTTAGCTAGCGAAGGTGGTCATGTTGAATATTCCCCAAAGTCAGAATTAGAATGGGAATTAAAGATTTGGCTTAAAAAGTCCCTAAATATTGAAAGGATATCTTGTGAAAGAATTGTTAGCGGTACTGGTTTATCAAGAATAGCTGAATGGAGACTTAGCAAATCTGATGCTGCGGACCATACGCTACAAAAATTTTTTAAAGGAACGAAAATTTCTGATGCTCTGAGAAAAGAACTACCTGATAAAATTTGTAATCTTTCTAACGCAGGTGATCAGCTAATGAATGAAGTAGAGGGGATTTGGTTAGGTGCTTATGCCTCTCTATTAGGAGATGTTGCTCTTCAAGAACTGTGCTTTGGCGGGTTATGGATTTCTGGAGGACCCGCATCAAAACATTTCAAAAACTTTAAATCAGATTTATTTATGAAACAATTTTTCGACAAGGGGAGATTAAAAGATATTCTTAAAAGAATTCCTATGAAAGTAATTTTAGACGAAGAGTTTGGACTTTTTAGTGCAGCCTGCAGAGCAAAAATGCTTTTAAAAACTTAAAAACAAAAAAATGTCTATTCCTGAAGTAGGTAAAAAAATAAGGGTAACAGTGCCTTCCACAACCGCCAATTTAGGGCCTGGATTCGATTGCCTTGGAGCAGCATTAGATTTATATAATGAGTTTATTTTTACAAGAATTGAAGGTGGTGGAGATAGATTTGATTTAATAATGGAAAGTACAGATGGTAATCATTTAAGAGGAGGACCTGAAAACTTAGTTTTTAGAGCAGCGCAGAAAGTATGGGAGAGCGCAAATATGGATCCTTATGCACTTGAAGCACGAGTTAAGTTGGCAGTTCCGCCTGCACGCGGACTTGGAAGTAGTGCTACAGCAATAGTTGCCGGACTAATTGGGGCAAATGCAATCATGAACTCTCCATTGTCCAAAGAAAAACTTCTTGAACTTGCCATTGATATAGAAGGTCATCCAGATAATGTAGTTCCCTCTCTCTTGGGTGGGCTTTGCTTGACAGCCAAGTCTTCTTCTCAAAGATGGAGAATTATTAGATGTGATTGGCACGATTCAATCAAAGCTGTGGTGGCAATACCAGCAATCCGTCTAAGCACAAGTGAAGCAAGAAAGGTTATGCCCAAGAATGTACCTATATCTGATGCAGTGACAAATATGGGGGCACTTACTTTGTTACTAAATGGCTTAAAAGCAGGAAATGAGGACCTTATAAAAGAGGGAATGTTTGACAAGTTACATGAACCCTACAGATGGAAGCTTATTAAAGGTGGACTAGAAGTCAAAGATGCTGCACTAAATGCAGGTGCTCTAGGATGCGCAATTAGTGGGGCTGGACCAAGTATCTTAGCTTTGTGTAAAAAAGAGAATGGTAAAAATGTCAGTCAAGCTATGGTGAAAGCTTGGGAGAAGTCAGGTGTAGCTAGCAGAGCACCATTCTTAAACGTACAAACAACAGGTAGCCAATTTAGCAATATCTCCGGTAAGTAGTTTTACTTAGGCAACTTTAATGTTATAGTCTCAAGCTAGTACAACTTCAACTAGAATAAAAAAATTATTCATTACATAAATGAATCTAGAATCTTTTCCTTGGTTATCATCGATTGTTTTACTGCCTTTAATTGGGGCATTAATAATGCCTTTTTTGAGTTCAAAAGAAGGAGAAGATAATACACTCCCTAGAAATATCTCATTAAGTTTTTTATTTATAGATTTTTTACTAATAATCGGCGTCCTTTTTCAAAAATTCGATACTTCAGATAGCTCATTGCAACTGGTAGAAAGAGCTTCCTGGTTACCTTCAATAGGCTTAGAGTGGTCTCTTGGAGTAGATGGGTTATCTGCTCCTTTAGTAGCTTTGAGTGGGTTAATTACATTTTTATCAGCTGCTGCAAGTTGGAAAATTAAGAAAAAATCTAATCTATATTTTGCTCTTTTATTAGTTCAAGCATCAGCACAGGCACTAGTTTTCCTTTCTCAAGATTTCCTATTGTTTTTCTTAGCATGGGAACTTGAATTAGTTCCGGTATATCTTCTCATTGCAATTTGGGGAGGTAAAAAGAAATTATATGCGGCCACTAAATTCATTCTTTATACAGCTTTAGCTTCTCTATTAATACTCATAAGTGGGTTAGCACTTGCCTTGAGTGGTGATACCTTTACTCTAAATATTACCGATTTAACCAATAAACATGTAACTGGGAGCTTAGCTTTATTATCTTATTTAGGATTTTTAATTGGTTTTGGAGTAAAACTTCCTATCTTTCCATTACATACTTGGTTACCCGATGCACATGGAGAGGCCAATGCACCAGTTTCAATGTTACTAGCTGGAATACTCTTAAAAATGGGAGGATACGCCCTCTTAAGATTTAATGTTCAAATACTTCCTGAAGTACATCTTCAAATTGCACCTGCGTTAATTATTCTTGGAATCATTAATATAATTTACGGAGCCTTAAATGCATTCGCACAAGATAATGTTAAAAGGAGAATCGCATGTAGCTCAGTGAGTCATATGGGTTTTGTTCTATTAGGTATTGGAGCAGTTGATGCTCTAGGAATTAGCGGAGCAATGCTACAAATGATCAGTCACGGACTTATTGCTGCAGCTATGTTCTTTGTTACGGGCTCATTCTATGAAAGAACAAATACTCTTTCTATACCAAATATGGGCGGCTTAGCAAAGGTCTTGCCAATAACTTTTGCTTTTTTCTTAGCAAGCTCACTGGCCTCTCTAGCACTACCTGGGATGAGTGGTTTTATAAGTGAAATAACTGTATTTTTAGGTATCACTAGTCAAGAGGGATTTAGCTCTATCTTTAGATCAATCACGATTCTAATTGCAGCTATAGGATTAGTTCTAACACCAATATATCTATTATCAATGTGTAGAAGAGTATTTTTTGGCCCTAGAATTCCAGCACTAGCTACAGTTAAAGAGATGAATGGTAGAGAATTGACTATTGGTTTCAGTTTATTGTTGCCTACATTGGTAATAGGTTTTTGGCCCAAAATCGCCATTAATTTATACGAATCTTCAACCAATGCTCTCAGTCAGCAGCTTACTTTAGCTAAATTGATTGGATTAATACCAACCTTAGTTAATTAAATTTTCTTAATCAATGGATACCTCAATTTTTAAATATGGAGAGTTACCACAATTTAAAAAATTTACTCCTGAAAGCATTAGTAAACAATTTCCAGCAGTATTAGAAAAGATAGCTGAAGAATTTAAAAACATAGAAAAAAATTTATCTAATTATTTGATTCAAAATGATTTAAATTGGGATAAGGTAATAAATCCTTTAAATGAAGTAAATGAAATTCTTAGATGGAGTTGGGGGGTAATAAGTCACCTAAATGCTGTAAATAATTCTGAAAGTTTAAGAGATATTTATTCAAAATTTCTTCCAGAGGTTATTAGCTTGAGTAATAAATTCGGGCAAAGCAAAATAATTTACAATTCTTTAGTCAAGCTTAAAGAAACAAATAACTTTGATCAAATTAAAAACAGAATTTTAGATAAAGAAATTCTTGAGATGCAACATAGAGGTATTTCACTACAAAAGAATGATCAAGAAGAATTCAACAAGATTTCAGAAAAGCTTGGAGAACTATCAACTGAATTCAGTAACAATGTTCTTGATGCCACTAACGAATGGTTTTTAATTTTAAATAAAAAATCTGAAGTCGATGGTCTCCCTGACCGAGTACTTGAATTGATGGCAATTTCTGCACACAATCACTTAAAAAAAGATGAAGAAGTTGATATTAAAAATGGTCCTTGGAAATTAAGTCTAGATATTCCAACTTATACTTCGTTCATGACATATGCCACCGAGCGTAATCTTAGAGAAAAGCTATACAAGGCATTCGTTAGTAGGGCGTCTCAAGGAGAAAAAAATAATTCTCAAATCATTGAAGATATATTATCTCTCAGGACTAAACAAGCAAATCTTCTCGGTTATAAAAGTTGGGCAGAACTAAGTTTGTCAAAGAAAATGGCGAAAGAAATTAAAAATGTAGAAAACCTTTTAGAAGAATTGAGAGCACCAGCATTCAAAGCTGCAAAAATTGAATTAGAAACGCTCGATAAGTTTTCCAAAGCCAATGGATTTCCAAAATCGCAGAATATTGAACCATGGGATATTAGTTATTGGTCTGAACTTCTTAGAAAGGAAAAGTTTAATTTGGATCAAGAGTCTTTGAGACCTTGGTTCCCACTAAATGATGTATTGAAAGGTTTATTTAGATTAAGTGAGAAGCTTTTTGAAATAAAAGTAGTCGAGGCAACTGATGAGGCACCTCTCTGGAATGATGACGTTTTATTTTTTAATATCCTCAATAATGAAAATAAAAAAATTGCATCATTTTACCTAGACCCATATTCTAGACCTGAATCAAAAAGAGGAGGGGCTTGGATGGATGAATGTTTGAATAAAAATAATGTTGGCAAAAAGACTCTCCCTGTAGCTTATCTCGTTTGTAATCAGACTCCACCATCAAAAGATAAACCTAGTTTGATGAGTTTTGAAGAAGTTCAGACACTCTTCCATGAATTTGGCCATGGTCTTCAACATATGCTTACTACTGTAAATCTTCCTCAAGCAGCTGGGATCAATAATGTTGAATGGGATGCAGTCGAACTTCCAAGTCAATTCATGGAAAACTGGTGTTTCCATAAAAATACACTTTTGAATATTGCTAAGCACTATAAAACGGGTGAAAAATTATCCGATGAAAATTTTGAAAAGCTCTTAAAGAATAGAACTTTTAATTGTGGCATGGCTACTCTAAGACAACTACATTTTGCGATTACAGACCTCAGATTACACAGTAGTATCGATCAAAACGAAGGTAAAACAGCAGATGAAATAAGAAGAGAAATTGCAAAACAAACTACTGTTATTGCTCCAATTCAAGAGGATCAATTTCTTTGTTGTTTTAGTCATATATTTGCAGGCGGTTATTCTGCAGGATATTACTCCTATAAATGGGCTGAGGTACTAAGTGCTGACGCTTTTTCTATGTTCGAAGAAGCTGATTTAGAAAACTCTGAGGATTTAAAGTTAATAGGTAAGAAATTTAAAGATACAATACTTAGCTTAGGTGGAAGCTTACCTCCATTAGACATATTCAAATCATTCAGGGGAAGAGAGCCACAAACAGATTCCTTAATAAGACATTTGGGGCTATCTGGAGCTACATAATAATTTCACCGATTATTTTGTCAACCACAGATTTGTTTCTTACTAGATTTCGATGTTTATAAACTTTTACTGATATTTTTTTCCCAAATTTTAAATTTGTCCACCAGCCAGGAAAAACCATCATATCCCAATAAGTAAAGAAATTTATACACTCAATATCATCAAGTAAAAAATCATTATTTGCGAGCTCCCTTAAAAACTTACTATTTATTTTCATTTCTGATATTCCTCTAAAAGGGTATTTGGGTATTAATTGAGCCATCAAAGTTCCTTTGTGTGGAGAACCAATAGATATTAATCTTCTTGTTCTTTTACACCCATTAAATTTTTGAAGCCAGTGCCTACCAATTATTCCTCCCATAGAAAATCCCAAAATATCTATTTCTTTTTCTAAACCATATTTCTCTAAAATTAATTCGTTTAATTTATTAGTCAAATCAATAATTGAAGTCATTCCACATGAATGCTTAAGAGTTGGGGAAAAATATTCAATCCCAATTTCATCAAGTTTTGATGTAATAGAAGAAAAAATACTTGAAGTATTCCAAAGACCATGAATCAATATAATAGGATTTCTTTTTTCCAATACTTTAATTATTTTCAAGAATTCTTACTATTGACACCTTCCCATCGAAACCTGTGATTGGAGGATTGCATTTTGTCAAAATAATTTTAATTTTAGAAAGCTTAAATTCTTGATCAATGATTTCTAAAATTGAGTTTGAATATTTTTCGATCGTAAAACAATATGTTTTCTTTGATTGCTCTTTTAAAATTTGAACTAATTTTGAATAGTCAACCGTTTTTTTTATATCATCACTTACTGTACATTTTTCAAAATCAGTCCACAAAAATATATCCAAACTAAATAATTGTCCTAATTTCCTTTCTTTATCAAGGACCCCAACCCTAGCCCAAAGTTTAATATTCTCAATTTTTAAAAAAGTTTCCATCTTTAAAACTTTTAAAGATCTTTATGTGTATAGATAGCCTTTCCTGATGAAAAATCATCAACGATACTCCCATCCCCTTTTAGGAAATATTTATAAGTTACCAAACCTTCTAGACCTACAGGCCCCCTTGGTGGAAGAGTTTGAGTAGATATACCAACTTCAGCTCCGAATCCATATCTAAACCCATCTGCGAATCTTGTAGAGCAATTATGAAAAACACCCGCACTATCAACTACATTCATAAATTTATTAGCAGTATTTGAATTTTCAGTGATTATTCCATCTGTATGTTTTGAACTATATTCTTGAATATGTGTGATTGCCTCCTCAAGATCATCAACAATTTTTATAGATAAAATTAAATCCAAATATTCAGTTTTCCAATCTTCTAGACTAGCCTCATACTTTAAGCCTAATTCAACTGATCTCTTATCTCCAATTAATTTAACCTTATTAGAATTAAATAAAGGGATGGCCTTTTCTAAAAAAGCTGGTGCAATATCTTTATGAACTAATAAAGTTTCAATTGCATTACATGCTGCAGGATATTGAATTTTACTGTCTAGAGCTACTGATAAAGCCATTTCGAGATTAGCCTCATTATCTATAAACAAATGACAAATTCCATCAGCATGGCCCAGCACAGGAATTCTTGTATTCTCCTGAATAAATTTTACTAATTCATTACTTCCTCTAGGAATTATTAAATTAATATATTTCTCAAGATTTAACATCGACATACTATCTTTTCTGCTTGTGAGTAAGCATATTGCATTTTTATCAAGGCCTGATTCATATAACCCCATTTGTAAGGCATTGACTATTGCAGTGTTTGTTAAATTAGCTTCACTACCCCCCTTAAGTATTACTCCATTACCTGATCTTATCGCAAGAGAACTAATCTGCATAACAGCATCAGGTCTAGATTCAAAAATAACTCCTATAACTCCAATAGGTACAGTTTTTCTTTCTAGGATTAGTCCTTTGGAAAGCTCTCTTTTGATTTGAATTTGATTTACTGGATCCGCCAATTCTCCAACTTTCCTTACCCCATCAATTCCTGCATTTAATTTTTCTTTTGATAACTTTAATCTAGACAATAAAGCCTTTGAAATACCTTTTTTTTCTGCTCTTTGATAATCCTCACTATTAGCCTCTAATATCTCTTTAGTATTTTTTTCGAGATAATCTGCCATAAAATTTAAGGCTTTAATTCTATTTTGATTGTCAGTCTGACTTATTTTTATTGATGCCAAACGAACTTGATCAGCTTTTTTTAAAAGATCATTACCTGGTTGAGGGACTTCAAAGATATCGGACATAATCATAATTATTTAATTAAATAATAATTCAAATTTAAGATTCTTTAAACTAATATTTTTTTGGGCTTAATATCTAAAAAATAACTGAATTTGACTTTTCCAATCCCCATTAGAATCATAAGAACCTAGTAATTCTAAGTTTGGACTGGCTTGAAAAGTCAATATCCCTGTAGGTGGAAGGTCGTCTCTACCTGGAACAGTTTGAAATGCAAAATTTATTGAATCAGTAACATCAAGCCCTAGTTCAGCTACCCAAGCCTGAGAAGAAAATTCCTGATTAGAAGTAGATTGTCCATTATTTTCAATATCTAAATTTTCGTTAGAAAAAATGTTATTTAAAGAAGTATTATTTTCTATTAAAGCTGGATATAAAGACAACTGAAATCTTTCACTAAAAGCATCCGCATTATTAAGTTGTGAAATAAATGCTCTATTAATTAAATTTGCAGAATTACCCCCAATTAAACCAATTATTTGCGACCTACTATAACTTGGAGTGCTCCTTAATTGAATTCTTTTATTTTCATCTTCAAATGATAATTGATCTAAAAATCCTTCATAAGAAGCTTCAATTTTGATAAGCCTTGTATTACCAATTCCAAATGCCCCAAAACCACTCGAAGTAGTATCTGCATCTAGATCGTTTGAGATATTTGAATCCTTATTATTTTCACTTATAGGAATTATAGAATCTGGAACTTTACTAACTAGAGAAAAATTAATGTATGGAACGACACCACTTCTCGGTGCAAATACAATATAGTTATCTACACTTTTATCAAGTTTAAATGGTGTAGTGTATAAATTCGCTCTTCCTTTTTTTATATCAATAAGACCTCTAGCATTTAAATCTTTTCCTACTCCACCATTGATATTTAGGTCCACGATCGTATCTAAATAAGCTTGAACTATCTCTGAATATTGCAGTTTAAATCTTGGTCCAAGTTCCAATATAAGGTTATCAAAAAACAGACTATCCAAATAATTAGGCAAAGTTTCGCCTAAAAAAACTGAATTCAAGATTGTTTCATTTGAAATTATTTCAATGCTCTTATTATTATCCCAATAGAGTTCTGGCCAATCTTTTTTATCCTCTTTTCTTAAAAGATTATTTTCTTTTTTATTATTTTGATTAGTGCTATTAAAATTAATAAATCCATTATTAAAAGATAGAGAACCTCCCAAAACAGGGCTTTCAAATGATCCGCTTAAATCGACATCTGAATCCACTAAAAAATTAAAATTATCTGCTTTAATGGTAAATTTATTGGTTAATAAATTAATTTCTGCTTCTCCAGTATCATTTTGACTATAGAAAGGCAAAGACCCTTTTATAAAAATATTCCCTGAATCCTCTGACTTTGCTTCTAGATACTTTATTTCTAAAGAATCAAAATCAAAAATTATCAAGCTATTAATATCTTTAATTAAATTATTATAAAAATTAATTTCAGAATCATTTATTACAACAAATCCATTCAAAATTGGTTTATTTATAGTACCTTTTATTATCATTCTAAGATTTACTTTGCCTTCTTCAAAAGTAAAATACTCATCAGCAAAAATATCAATTAACTCAATAAATTTCGCATCACCAATAAATCTTAGATCCAAGTTTTCAGAATTATTTATGGGTATTAAGCCTTCAATATTTATTGGAATTTCAGAATCATTTAATATCAAAGAAAAATCAATATCAAAAATTGATTTATTAAATTCAATTATTCCTTTATCAAATAATATTTTGTTATTTTTAATTGATGAATCATTAGAAGAAATTTTACTGGAGAATGATTTTTTATCAAGATTATAAATTAAGTTCATATCCAACCCTCCAAGAAAATCTTTTGGTTGATTTAGAAAGATATTTGCAGCGCTTAATGGTAAATTTTTAATTTTTAAAAAACCTTCACCTCTTAATAATCCTCCTTCCAAATTAATAGAAAATTCCTCTATCTTATTTTTATATTCATCTTTAGAGATATCAAGATAGCCATTTAATTTCGCATTTAATTTGTAGTTGACTGTTCTATTGCCCTGAATAGTAATTTTCCCATTATATCTACTTTTAAATTTGCTTAAATATTTTTTTAAGTTAAATTTGTCTTCTAGATTATTATTTTTTTCAATAAAGTTATTTATAAAATCGATCTTCTCTTTAAACGATTTCCTATCTTTATTAATTTCTAAATTATCCAAGATATTAGATTTTCTTGTTGCTTCAACTTTTTTATTATCAAAATTAAAAATATCAACAGCAGTAAGGATAGTCCAACTAGTGCTTATATCCTTAAATTCTGAATTAATTAAATTATTTTTACTTGAATCATATTCGATTTCAATTATTCCTCCATCAATTGGATACAATGAAGAGTTTATATAAAAAGAATTATTTTTGACGCTAAAATCAAATAATGAATTAGCTAAATTGATATTCCCATATTTACCTAAACTCCAAGCAATTCGCCCGTCAAGGTATGACTGGTCTGACGAAATTGATCCCTGACCATTAATAATTCCATCAATTCTATCGAATTGATTTTTGTTTATAGATAATTCAAGTTCATCAATAGGGAAATTATCAGCTGTCCAAATATAACTATTATCATTCTTAAATACTTCTATACTTCCTTGTTTAGAATTAAAAACTCTACTAAAAGTTATATTATCTAATTTAAATTCAGAATCAAACTTAACCGAAAGATATGAAGGGATTCGAGAATATCTATTTTTCATGTTTAAGACAAATTGATCATTAATATTTTTAATTTCTCCCTCCCATATTTCTCTAATACGAATCCCTTTGAAGTGGGGATAATCAAGATTAAAATTTATGGATAAATCTGGATCACTAATTTCCCCTTTCAACTTACCTTCAGCGGTAACGAAACCTCTTATATTATTTTTTCGGAAAATATTTAAATTGGATAATTGAGTTCTATTAATCTTAAAACTAGAATCGATATCTCCAAAATTAATTCCTCTTCTATCAAACCAATAAGGTATATTTCCCGAAAAATCAATATCAGGATTCATACTATCAAGGTATCCAATACTTCCTTTTAGATCAATTTCATTTGAACTTTTATTTAATGAGACATTTAAATTAAAATTTGAAGTCAAAGTTCCGTAATCAAAGTTTTCTGAATTACCTATTAAATTATTTTTCTCACAAAAAAACCTAGTGAAATCCGAATTTATATTCTCCGATAAATATTCAGATTTTATTTTCAAATTAGTAAAAGAAAATCCTCCTTTACAAAATGTTTGATTTGATGATTTATAAAATTTAAAGTTAGACTTGAAATTTCCTTCTTTGAAGTTTATTTTGCTTTTCCCAATACTATATTCAGAATCCTTAAGATTTAAACCTCTAGAAAACAATTCAAGTCTTAAATAATTTTGATTTAACTTTGTATTTAATTTAACTTTGAAAAACCCTTTGCCATCAAAATTAGATTTTACATTCGAAGTAATTTGTCTATTAGCGGAATTGTAGATAACATTACCTTTTACTTTTGATTTAAATCCTAAATTTCTAAGCTCTAAAATTGAATATTTATTTAAGTTAAAGTTCAATTCATATTTTAATGTTGATTTTTTTGTACTTCTAACTTTTTCATAAGGTTTATCCCTTTTAAAAAAATCTCTATCAATATTAATTGCAGATTGTTTAGGACTTATTTTTACTATCCATTTTTGTTTTAAAAGAGATCTAAAAGGCATAATGCCCACATATACATTTTTAGCTTTGATTTCAGAACCTATATCTTTTTTATCATTAATTTTTGAATCCCCAAGAGAAAAACCTAGAAATCTAATCCCAACATAATCACCCAAATCAACATTTTTATCTAAAAATTTCTCAATACTTTCTTCTAATTCTAATTTCCTAGAACTATAAGTTTCTTTTAAAAAATTATTTAATAAAAAAGTGCCTAAAAAACCTAAGGGTAAAAGCATTCCTACTAATAGAATCTTAGTATTTAAATTTAGAGATCTAATTTTTTTCAAGTTAGAGCCCAAAAATAGAGTAGGCTTACAAAATATAAGAAATTAATCAGGTCAAAGCCACTAAATGTCTTTTTTTGAACTATTAGAGAACACACCCAAAATTTTTGGATTCTTTGGAATATTTCTTTTCATTTGTACAATAGCAGCTTTTATATTTAATTTTGGTTTTAAATTTCGAATAATTGGAGCAACTATCTTTTCATTCTTGCTTTCATTGAGTAGTTGGGCATTTATACAAAGTTACTCTGAAAAGGTTGTAATAGAAGGTGCAAAATATGTTCCAATTGTTTATGACAATGGGTTCGATTTGATTATTGCTAAAGCAGATGATGACTTCCCAGAAAAATCTATTGAACCAACTTTAGAACAATTATCTGAAAACTTAAGGAAAGGTAGCAGATCTGGTGCGAATGTAAAAATAAAAATTAGAAAACTTAAAAAAATTTCAGATGGTGTAAGTAAACCAGTTGTTATAGGAGAAGTTCAGAAAAATGTCAAAATGAATTAGTCTGTAAAAGATGGAAAGTAAAACCTTTTTAGATTTTTTGCCAACTAATTTTAGACATGAGAAATCTTTTTTTATTCAAAATAATCTAACTGACTTTGAAAAATTAAGTAATCTTTCGGACTTAGATATAAATGAGATTCAAAGAAAATCTTCACTATGTACATTGAATAATCTTAAGAAAATTAGAGCCATAGCTATATTTAAAAAAGAAATTGGAATTTCCCCGCCGCAAGCCTATGTACTTTTGCATTGCGGTATATCTTCTGTTAAATCATTATCACAATCTACCCCTTATGAATTAGAACGCAAAATTGGTAGATTAGAAAGAAATCTTAGAGTAAAAACTGATACAGATAGAACTTTTACTCTCTTAAAAGAATGGATTAAAAAAGCTAGTCAACTCGACAAATCTATTGGAAATCATGGATAAAAAATTTTTTTAATGTAGAATTTAGAAAAAGTAGTTAATAATGAAACATTTGTTATTTTTTTTATTTTTGTTTGCCAACTCTTTATACCCTGTTTTAAGTCAATCTAACTTATTAGAAACTGTAAAAAAGAATCCTAACGAAGCTAAGAGTTTATGTAATAAGTTTAGAGAGTTTAATTCAAAAGGTATTTCAGCTAGTTCAGATAAAGCTATAGAGTATGTATCAAACAAAAAAAAGTTAACTCCCGTTAACGCAGAGATCTTTTCTATTTACGTCATTGGGCTGCACTGCCCAGACATTATCTAAAGCCTAAATGTCTGGTTCAAGATGGTTTGACAAGTCTCTAGTACTTAGAGATGGAGTAAGACTTATATCCAGGATTTGGTTACCTAATAATAATGGGCCATGGCCTGCATTATTGATGAGACAACCATATGGCAGGGAAATAGCTTCAACTATCACCTATTCTCACCCAGAATGGTGGGCTTCCAAAGGGTATATGGTAATAATTCAAGATGTTAGAGGTATGGGTTCTTCTGAAGGAATTTTCAATGGTTTTTCTCAAGAAGCTAGCGATACTTCAGAAACACATGAATGGGTAAGGTCTCTAAAAGAATGTAATGGAAAACTTGGTTTATATGGTTTTTCATATCAAGGATTTACTCAACTAACTGGTGAATTAAATTCAAAGCCGCCCGATTGTTTATCTCCAGCAATGACTGGGATGAACATTAAGGATCATTGGTGCTCAGATGGGGGGGCATATTGGTGGCATAACAATATTGCATGGGGACTTCAAATCGCAGCACTTAAAATGAAAAGAGAAAATAAATTACTTGAGTGGGAAAAAATAAGATTAGCCTTAGAAAATAAAAGTTATTTAAGGGAGGGAATTGATACTTTAAAAAAATATGATCCTAATAGCTTTGTTTTGGAGTGGCTTAAAAATTTAAATAATGCTCTCCCATTTGAAGAATTTAAACCAATTTCAACATGGATTAAACAACCTATGTTAATTATTGGAGGACTTTGGGATCCACATTTAAAAGGTGCCTTTGATCTTTATAAAAAATCTAAAGAAGCTGGTGGAAGCCCAGAAATTATTATTGGGAATGCGACACATCTAAATTGGTGGGAGGGATCACAAGAATCTTTATTAAAATTTTTTGATAAACATTTAAAATCTGATGAAAAATTTAATTCTGAGAATCCAAAAAGCGAGAAAAAAATATGGAATATTTCATTAAATAAATGGGAAGAATTAAATAATAAATTTCACCCTGAATTTATTTTTGGACTCAAAAGCGATGGCACAGCAAATATAGAGGTTGAAGATGGAAGTCTGACCATAAATTCAAAAGGATCAGGATGGTTTACAATTGTTAATGACCCATGGAGACCTACTCCATCTGACGGTGGTCATTTAGGTCCAAATCCAGGAAAGTTTAATAGAAGTATTATTGATAAACGCCTGGATGTAGGTGTTTTTCAAACCAATTCTTTTGAAGAAGATCAATATTTAAGAGGAATTCCCACTTTAGAAATCCAAGTAAAAAGTGATCAGCCCAATTTTGATATCTGCCTTGCTTTATCTCTAGTTGAACAAGGTACTGATAAGGTGAATCAATTTTCAACCGGATTCTTAAGGGTTAAAAACTCCAAAATAAGTGAAGAATGCATTTATCAAATAACAATGCAGCCAACAAATATTTGTTTGATTAAAGATAGCAAGCTTCGCTTATCTATATCTGCAGCAGCTTATCCCGCTATTGGTGTTAATCCTGGATTTGAGGAGGGAAATATTGGAGCCCCATCAGCAAATCATAGAGTTATTACTCTCAGTTTTAGCCTTAAAAGAACATTTATGAAAATGACCCCTTTTTTTATTAAATAATTAATTTTTTGGTTAATCATTTGATATTATAAACCCTTAATATCTACCAGTCATGATCGAGACAATTCAAGCAGACTGGATTAAATCAGAAGCTATCAACCTAGAAAATTGTTGCAATGATAATCCATTAAAAATATTAGGTCCTCATTTTTATGAACAGCAATGGGTTGTAAGGGTGTGGATGCCTGAAGCAGACGAAGTTAAAATAAATTTTAAAAACAATACCTATAAGGCGGAAAGCATAAACCATAAATGGCTTTTTGAAGCTATCCTGCCCGAAAATCCAAACTATAATTACGAAATAAATATTTCACGAGGAGGGGTCAAACATAAACAACATGACCCTTGGTCATATAGAGAAGAGTGGATGGGAGAAGTTGATAGACATCTTTTTGCAGAAGGCAATCATCATCATATTTGGGAAAAAATGGG
The DNA here is from genome assembly GCF_000759885.1 of Prochlorococcus marinus str. GP2. NCBI lineage: Bacteria > Bacillati > Cyanobacteriota > Cyanophyceae > Synechococcales > Prochlorococcaceae > Prochlorococcus > Prochlorococcus marinus. Next base: position 50,459 of record NZ_JNAH01000002.1, on the reverse strand, counting down.
AGCTCATCTCATTGAAAAAAAGAATCAAAGAGGAGTCATGTTTTGCATTTGGGCTCCAAATGCAAAATCAATCTCGATAATTGGAGATATAAATTCTTGGGATGGAAGACATCATCCAATGCAAAAAAGATTAGGGGGGATTTGGGAACTATTCATGCCAACAATGCAAGAAGGCGATACATATAAATATGAAATAAGAACACAACAAGGTCATATTTATGAGAAAGCTGATCCATATGGTTTTCTTCATGAAATCAGACCTCAAAATGGTTCAATAGTTTCAAAATTGAAAAACTTTAATTGGAATGATAGTTCTTGGATAGCAAATAGGGATTCTTCTAGTCAAATCAACAAGCCAATTTCAGTTTATGAAATGCATTTAGGAAGTTGGCTCCATGAATCAACAGATAATAAATATCTGGAGAAAAATGGTGAACCAAGAGACCCAGTGCCTGCAGCGGATTTAAAACCTGGAACAAGATTATTAACTTATCCAGAATTAACCAAGAAACTCATCCCTTACGTAAAAGAGAGAGGATTCACTCATATTGAACTAATGCCAATATCTGAACATCCTTTCGATGGTTCATGGGGATATCAAGTTACAGGCTGGTATGCACCAACAAGTAGATTTGGCACCCCAAATGAATTCAGAGAATTTGTAAATAAATGTCATGAAGAGGGCATAGGCGTGATTCTTGATTGGGTACCTGGTCATTTTCCAAAAGATAAACATGGGTTAGCATTTTTTGATGGTTGTCATCTTTATGAACATGGAGATTCACGCATAGGTGAACACAAAGAATGGGGAACACTAATATTTAATTACAGCAGAAACGAAGTAAGAAATTTCTTAGTAGCCAACCTCGTTTATTGGTTTGAAGAGTTTCATATTGATGGCATAAGGGTAGATGCTGTAGCTTCAATGCTTTACAGAGATTATCTACGTCCAGATGGAGAATGGATACCCAATGAAAATGGTGGGAATGAAAATATAGAAGCCGTTAAATTTCTTCAACAGGCTAATCATGTACTCTTCCAACATTTCCCAGGTGCGCTTTCTATCGCTGAAGAATCAACAACTTGGCCAATGGTAACCAAACCAACTGACATGGGAGGATTAGGGTTTAACTTGAAATGGAATATGGGATGGATGCACGATATGCTTGATTATTTTGAAATAGATCCTTGGTTTAGGCAATTCCATCAAAATAGTGTAACTTTTTCAATTACATATAACTATACAGAGAACTTTATGCTTGCACTTAGTCATGATGAGGTTGTCCATGGGAAAAGTCATCTTTTGCATAAAATGCCTGGAGATGACTGGAAGAAATATGCAAATACTCGAGCATTACTAACTTATATGTGGACCCACCCTGGTAAAAAAACGATATTTATGGGAATGGAATTTGGGCAAAGGCAAGAATGGAATGTTTGGGATGATCTGCAATGGGAGTTACTAGAATTTGAGCCTCATAAAGGTATCAGAAACTTAATTGATGACCTAAATGTTCTTTATAAAAATGAACCTGCATTATGGAAAAATGACTTTGATCCTTATGGATTCCAATGGATTGATTGTAATGACAAATCTAATTCGGTTATAAGTTTCATGAGAAGAGAAAACGATACCAATGAGTGGCTGGTTATTGTTGCTAACTTTACACCTAATACTCATGGGTCATACAAAGTAGGTGTTCCTGTAGAAGGATTTTATAAAGAAATATTTAATTCAGATAGCTCTAGATACGGGGGCAGTAACAAAGGAAATATGGGGGGTAAAGAAACTATAAATTACAATATTCATGATTATCAAAATTCTCTAGAACTTGCTTTGCCCCCATTAAGCGTAAGTATCTTCAAACATCAATCAAAAAAATAAGAAGGCTCATTTAACTTAGTGCTTCATATAAATGTTCATATAACGCTTTTGCTCTGCTTTACATTGTAAGATTTTTAAGTTGGATTTTAATTTTTTTTAAAATATCGAATTTAAAAATGGGTCAAGATTTACCACTACTACTTTCTGCCGCATTAGGTAAAAAAGTAAATAGGCCTCCAGTATGGATGATGAGGCAAGCAGGAAGATATATGAAAATCTATAGAGATTTAAGGGAGCGTTACCCAAGCTTTAGAGAGAGGTCTGAAAATCCAGAACTATCATATGAGATTTCAATGCAGCCTTTTCATGCTTTCAAACCAGATGGAGTGATCCTTTTTTCAGATATTCTCACACCTCTTCCAGGGATGGGCATAAATTTTGAAATAATAGAAAGTAAAGGTCCAATTATTGAGGACCCAATAAGAGCTCTTAACCAGGTAGAAAATTTAAAAGAATTAAATCCAAGTGAGAGTTTAAGTTTTGTTGGTAAAGTTCTTACTTCACTAAAAAAAGATGTAAATAATAAGGCAACAGTTTTAGGTTTTGTTGGCGCACCTTGGACTCTTGCTGCATATGTAGTTGAAGGTAAAAGCAGTAAAAATTATTCTTTAATAAAATCAATGGCTTTTAATGAACCAGATTTACTTCATAAACTTCTTGATCATTTTGCAAAATCTATTGGTGAATATCTTAAATATCAAATAAAATCTGGAGCGCAAGTAGTACAAATTTTTGATTCATGGGCAGGCCAACTAAGCCCACAAGATTACGATATCTTTGCCGGGCCTTATCAAAAAAAAGTTGTTGAAATTGTAAAAGCGGAATACCCTGAAACACCAATAATTCTTTACATTTCAGGAAGTGCTGGGGTACTGGAAAGAATGGCAAAAACTGGAGTAGATATAATCTCATTAGATTGGACAGTAGATATTGAAGAGGCGTGTATAAGAATACCCAGGGGGATTGGAATTCAAGGTAATGTTGACCCAGGTATTTTATTTGGAAACAAAAAATCAATAAGAGAAAGGATAGATAATACCTTCAATAAAATTAAAGACAGGAAATATATTCTTAATTTGGGGCACGGGATTTTACCTGGAACTCCAGAAGAAAATGCTCAAACATTTTTTGAGCATGGAAAAAAACTCACTTACTAGTCAAAGCCTTGGCATATAAAAAATTATTAATCACAGGTGCTAATGGATGTGTAGGCCAATATTTAGTTGATTGGTTTTTAAAAAATACAAAATTCAGGCTTTATCTCATGGTAAGAGACAAAAGTAAGTTGCCAATTTCTGTTCAAGAAAATAAAAAAGTCAAGTTAATGGTTTGTGATATCAGGGAATCAAATAGCTATAAAAAAGAAATTAGTCAAATTAATTACCTAATACATACTGCTACAGCTTGGGGAGATCCAAAAAGAGCCTATGAAGTAAATATTAAAGCTTTTGAAGAATTACTTGAAATGCTTGATATTGAAAAGTTAGAAAAGATTATTTATTTTTCAACAGCTAGTATTCTTGATACCCAAACAGAATTAATGAGGGAATCATTGATCTATGGAACAGAATACATTCAAACAAAATATGAATGTTTCCAGAGACTTAAAGAAAGCTCATTTGCAGAAAAAACATACGCTGTTTTCCCTACCTTGGTTTTTGGAGGAAATCTTGGAAAAAAAAGTAAATATCCTGCGAGCTATTTAACTAGTGGATTGAAAGAAATTGGGAAATGGCTTTGGATAGCTAGATTTTTAAAACTAGATTCTAAATTTCATTTTATACATGCAAATGATATCGCCCAGATTTGCGGGTTTCTAATTAAAAATCATAAAGAAGAGCAGTACAAAGGCTTTAGAAAATTTGTGCTGGGTCAGAAATTCATTTCAATTGATGATGCCATAATTACACTTTTAAAGAAACATAATATGAGGAGATTTTTTGCGATACCGCTTACAAAAAAAATTCTAAAAATATTGTTAAGAATTCTCCCCATCCAAACTACTCCTTGGGATAGCTTCAGTATCAAAAAATATGACTTTAATCATGTCCCCATCACTAATCCTGAGACTTTTAAACTTAAAAGTTATGCCAAGTCACTGAATGATATTTTAAGGTTATCAAAGTTACCAAGCTGTAATAACAATTAAAATTCTCGCAGTTAGGTTACCTAAGCCCTGTAATATATATAGATAAGCAAATTTTTATTATGTTACGTTCAATCTTTGCAGGGTTATTTGCAATAGTTTTAACTCTAGGTCTAGGTATTTCATCAGTTTCAGCTAAGACTGTTGAAGTAAAACTTGGAACAGATGCAGGAATGCTTGCATTTGAACCAAGTACAGTAACCATTAGTGCTGGTGATACAGTTAAATTCGTCAATAATAAACTTGCCCCTCACAATGCTGTTTTTGATGGTCATGAGGAATTAAGTCATGCGGACCTAGCTTTTGCTCCAGGAGAGTCTTGGGAAGAAACATTTGATACTGCGGGAACTTATGATTACTATTGCGAGCCACACAGAGGTGCTGGAATGGTAGGTAAAGTTATTGTTGAATAATTCTTCTAAATAGTTAATCACCCTTTTTGACTTAATATTTACTACTGTCAAACCCTAATTTTAATTGATGAAAATAGTTCCAAGCGAATTCTCAAATTCTGCTTGGAACTGTTTTATTTTTGCCAAAGAAATTGCTTATAAAAATTATCAACAAAATGTAGACTCTGATAATTTATTATTAGCTCTTATAAAAGATGACAATATTACAAAAAAGATTTTAAAAAAAAATAATGTAAATTTCAAAGATCTTGAGAGAGAAATAATTTCTTCATTAAATACGAAGGCAAAAATGAAAAATCAACAAGATAATTTATATATTGGTGATTCTCTACATAAAGTATTTTTAAAAGCAAATGATATAAAAAATACTTTAGATGATTTAGTGATATCAACAGAACACTTAGTTTACGGTTTCACTTATGATAAGAAATATGGATTTAAAATCTTAAATCAAAAAGGTATTCCAGAATTTCTTGAAACTTTAAAGAAAATGAAATCAGATCCAGCAATAAAAAATGAATTTGATATTTCTAATGAGTCATTAGATAAATATGGTGTTGATCTAACCCAATCAGCAAGGGATGGGATCTTAGATCCTGTTATTGGAAGGGATGAAGAAATTAGAAGAACAATTCAAATACTGAGTAGAAGAACAAAAAATAATCCCGTTCTTATTGGAGAACCAGGGGTTGGTAAAACAGCCATCGTTGAAGGGTTGGCTCAAAGAATAATTAATGGCGATGTACCTTCTGCGCTACAAAATAGAAAACTAATTTCATTAGATATGGGTTCACTTATCGCTGGAGCAAAATATCGTGGAGAATTTGAAGAAAGGATTAAAAATGTCCTAAAGAAAGTAAAGGAATCAGACGGTAAGATCATTCTTTTTATTGATGAAATTCATACAGTGGTTGGTGCAGGCGCCAGTGGAGGTTCTTTAGATGCAAGCAACCTATTAAAACCAATGCTTGCAAGAGGAGAACTTAGATGTATTGGTGCTACAACCATTAATGAACATAAGCAAAATATAGAAAAAGATCCTGCTCTAGAACGAAGATTTCAGAAAATAAAAATTGATTCTCCTTCAATAGATGATACTGTATCAATATTAAGAGGACTGCGGGAAAGATACGAAGTTCATCATAGTGTGAGAATTTCTGATAATGCTTTGGTTGCAGCTGCCACCCTTAGCGAAAGATATATTAACGATAGATTTCTTCCTGACAAAGCAATAGATCTAATAGATGAAGCAGCCTCAAGATTAAATATGGTCATAACTTCCAAGCCGGAAGAAATTGATGAAATTGATCGAAAAGTTTTACAGTTTGAGATGGAAAAATTATCTCTAAAAAGAGAAACTGATGATTTTTCTATAGAAAGATTAAAAAAAATCAATACTGAACTTATATCACTTAAAAGTAGACAGGCAGAATTAGGCGCTCAATGGAAAAAAGAAAAAAATGAAATTGATGAAATTAGCACCATAAAAGAAGAAATTGAATCGATTCAACTACAAATAGAACAAGCCAAGAGGAGTTTTGACCTCAATAAAGCAGCAGAATTAGAATTTGGAACTTTAAATTCTTTACAAAAAAAATTGAAAGAAAAAAGTGATTTCTTAGTTAATTCTCACAAAAAAGGAGAGACGAGTCTTTTAAGGCAAGAGGTAACTTTCGATGATATTGCAGAAGTTGTCTCAAAATGGACCTCTATTCCAGTTCAGAACTTAAACCAGTCAGAAAAAGATAAGCTCTTAAGCCTCGAATCGATCCTTAAAGAAAAAATTATTGGTCAAGATAGTGCAATTAGGGCAGTTGCAGATTCCATTAAGAGATCAAGGACTGGGCTAAATGATCCAAACAAACCATTAGCCAGTTTCCTTTTTTTAGGTCCAACTGGTGTTGGGAAAACAGAGCTAAGTAAAGTAACAGCAAAATTTATATTCGATTCAAATTCTTCAATTACAAGACTTGATATGTCTGAATATATGGAAAAGCATTCAGTTAGCAAAATTATAGGTGCGCCTCCTGGATATTTAGGTTTCGAATCAGGAGGACAACTAACAGAAGCTGTTCGCAAAAATCCCTATTCATTAATACTTCTAGACGAAATAGAGAAAGCTCACAAAGATATCGTAGATATTCTTTTACAGGTTCTTGATGATGGAATCATTACTGATGGTCAAGGTCGTACAATCAATTTCAAAAATTCAATCATTGTTCTCACAAGTAATTTAGGAAGTCAATCAATAAATGATTTATCAGTTAGAAAAGAAGATACAAATGAAATCAAAAAAATTGTAGATAATGAACTCAAAAAATTTTTCAAGCCTGAGTTTTTGAATCGACTTGATGAAATAGTTATCTTTAATAATTTAGAATTAAATGACATAAAAGAAATTGCAAAAATCCAGCTTCACAATCTAGAAAAAAGACTTAACAAAAAAAACTTAAAATTTAAAATTACGGATGATGTTATTAACCAACTGGTTGAAAATAGTTTCGATTATGCCTATGGTGCCAGGCCGTTAAAAAGAATTATTCAAAAACAAATTGAGACAAAAATCTCAAACAATATATTGAATAATCATTACCTTAAAAAAGACGAGATTAATATTTATCTGGCTAATGGACAGATAATTGTTGATTAAAGATCTAAATTAAAGAATTCTATAAAACTTGAAATTTGACAACTCTAATCTAAGATTTGAACCAATCAGGAATTTCCTCAAAACTTGCTTTATTAGATTTATTTTCTTTTGATTCCGTTTTCCAACAACATGTTCTACCCTTATCCTTATCCTGCAAGTATTCATTAGCCCATCTCCAAATTAATTCAGAAGTGAACTCCATTCCCACATTATCCATAATTCTCAGATCTAAAGCATCTAAGTCATGTAATTTTTCCCAGTAATTCAACAAAGGGTCATCTTTATTTATTAAAAAAGTATGGTCAAACTGCTCCTTTAGTCTATTTTCTAGAGGCTTTAGACTTGAAAAATCGACAACAAAACCATTATGGTCTAATTTTTTTGCAGTGAACCAAAAGGTGAATGATCTGGAATATCCATGAACAAATCTGCAGTGGCCTTGATGGCGCCATTGCCTATGTGAACAGGGAAAATCCTCGTAACTTTTGCTGCATGAAAATTTTATAGAATGAATATTCATCAATTAACTGATAGGATAATTTTTAATAAAACACATTGAAAAGGATTTAACATAACGAGCATGATGATTTATTCAACTAATTTTTCGATAGAGGACCTACGCTTTGATAATAATGGATTAATCCCTGCAATAGCACAAGATTGGCTTGACGGATCAATTCTTATGCTTGCTTGGATGAACAAAGAATCTTTGGCAATGACACTTGAAACCAAAAACGTTCATTACTGGAGTAGATCAAGATCTGAAATTTGGAGAAAAGGCGCTACAAGTGGAAGTACTCAAATACTTAAGGAGATAAGATTCGACTGTGATAATGATGCACTAATCCTTTTGATTGAACAAAATGGTTCAGGAGCATGTCACACAGGGGAAAAAAGTTGTTTTTTCAATGAAATCCAAATTAATCAAAATGATAAAAAAGAGAAAAAAACAACTCCTTTCTCAAATATTTGCTCTGAATTATTTAATACAATTCATGAAAGATCAATAAATCCAACAGAAAAAAGTTACACAAATCATTTATTAACAAAAGGCAGTAATACTATTTTGAAAAAAATAGGAGAAGAATCCGCAGAATTTATAATGGCTTGCAAAGATAATGATAAAAATTCAATCTCAAATGAGGCTGCTGATTTAATATATCATCTGCAAGTAGCTCTAAAGCATAAGGGGGTTGAGTGGAGAGATGTACTTAATGTTCTTGAATCAAGAAGAAAAAATTAAATAATTAAAATTTAGAATTTATAAAAAATTTTTTTAACCAAAAAATTTGAAAAAAATGTTAATTAATTAATCAATAATTATTAATTAATTATTAATTAATTATTACATGTATGGCTTATTACTGAATTAACTATAAGTTGAATATATCAATGATGAGGTAAATCGTGAGTTCATTAAGCGATTTTCTTGGTGAAATAGGTCGTCATCAACTATTGACTCCTGAAAGAGAACTCACTATGGGCAGAAAAGTCCAAGAAATGGTTTTGCTTGTTAATAGATGTCAAGAGGCAGGTGGTAAAGGCCCTGCTTGTGAATATTCAGAAGCTGAAAGAAAAAAGATAAAAATAGGGGAAAAAGCTAAAAATGAAATGATAACGGCCAATCTAAGATTAGTAGTTAATCTTGCCAAGAGATACCAAGGAAAAGGACTTGAATTGCTTGACTTAATTCAAGAGGGAACATTAGGCCTTACAAGGGCGGTTGAGAAATATGATCCCTCAAGAGGACACAGATTTTCTACTTATGCTTATTGGTGGATCAGACAAGGCTTAAATAGAGCTTTATCCACTCAAAGTAGAACTATTAGGATACCTGTAAATATCAATGAAAAACTTACCAAATTAAGATCAGCAAAATCAAAGCTTATGCAACTTAAGGGCATTCCACCTAAAAGCGAGGATCTGGCTGAAGAAATGAAAATAACTAAAGAGGAAATTGATGAACTCTTATCTTGTGAATTAAGAAGTATTACTGTAAGTCTTCAAGGTACTGTTAAATCAAAGTCAGATCCCTCTGAATTGGTTGATATTCTTCCAAGCGATCAAACTCCTCCAATGGAGTTAGCGGAATTAGCCGAAAGGACCGCATCTGCTTGGAAGTTATTGGACAAAGCAAATTTAACTGAAAAAGAAAGAAAGATAGTTAGCCTAAGATTTGGTTTGGACGGTTCAAATGAGTGGAGAACCTTAGCTGAGGTGGCTAGACATATGAGTTGCAGTAGAGAATATTGCCGACAAGTCGTTCAGCGTGCCTTAAGAAAACTAAGAAAGGCCGGAATACAGAATGGATTAGTTGATAGTATAAGCTAAAAATTACTAGTAAAAATTCTTAAAATTTTATTATGTAAGGATGAAAGAAAATTACAAAGGCCAAGAAAAAATTTATGATGCTGAAGTATTAGAAAGTTCAACATTTGATGAGAATATCATCATCAAAATTCTTATTAAAGCAGGAAAAACAATTGCCAAGCCTGCCTTAGAAGTTTTAGAAATGGCAGTTGACCCTTTCACTCCAGCACAAGTAAGGGTTTCGTTGATGGCTGCGCTAGCTTATTTAATTATGCCATTTGACCTTTTCCCAGACTTTATGCCACTTGTTGGTTTTAGTGATGATTTTGTAGCGCTCACAGCAGTACTTAGCATATGGAGCAAATATATGACTCCTTCAATAAGAGCAAGAGCAGAAAAAAAGCTTAATAAGTTATTTCCTTTTTATTGAATGAGTAAATTATCTCAGCAAGAAGAAAAAGAATTAATCTCCTTCATCAAGGATTGGTTAAAATCTCATGGATTTAATCAAAAAGACTTGGCATATGAATTAAATATTAAATCTAGTAGAACCTCCGAGATTATTCTAAAAATAAAAGAATTATATAAAAAAGGTGGTATGTTCAATATCGCAAAAAATCTTATAAAGATTGAACAAAAGTGGGTAAACAATTTAAAAGATAACTCTCAAGAGATAAAGCAAACACCACCGTATAATCAATTAGATATAGACTCTTTGGTAAACCAAATAAATCAAGACATTAATGGATAAATATTATTTATGAAAAATATATTTGAACTAGGAATCATCTTCTTTCTAAACAAAGAAAGCTCAAACAAAATTTGTTAATTTTAAATTAAACATGTATCGCAAAAATTCCATAAAGTAAAAATTTATATTAAAAATTTAAAAACTTTTTTTAAATTTTATTTTAAACAAATTTATTTTAATTGATAAGTTAGAGCTATTTATATATATTTTTAAATCATCTTTAAAAAGCCTGAATCCAGGGATATATATCATAATTAGTCCATATACCTTTTTTCCAATATATATCTTCCTCAATAAGATCTCTTAATTGTTTTTCATTATTAACATTAAAAATTCCAAACAAATATTTAGTACATTTTGTTGGTCCTAAAGTAACTAAAATATTCTGATCTTTTAAGTTTTTAAGTCTATTTAGATGTTTTTCTCTAAATGGTTCCCTTTTAACTATTGCTTCATCGCAATACTTTCCAAAAACTACAAACTTTTCCATTTTAAAAGATAACTAATAGAGTAAATACATAATAAATAATTGCATATATTACATACAAATTGCTATCTTATTTAAAAAGAACTATCACATAATTATGCTCACTGGTAGCGAACTTCTTTCAAAAGTTAAAGAACTTGTGGACGTTAGTAAGTCTGACCTTGTTCGCGCTTGTGGATATGTTTCCACTAAGAAAAATGGGGCTGAACGCCTAAACTTCACCGCATTTTATGAAGCACTTCTAGAAGCAAAAGGAATCAATCTAGGTGATTCTGGAGTCGCAGGTATTGGCAAAGGCGGAAGAAAACTAAGTTACATAGCTAAAGTACAAGGAAATGGGAACCTTTTAATTGGGAAAGCATATACAGCACTTCTAGATCTGAAAGTAGGTGACGAATTCGAAATTAAGCTTGGAAGAAAACAAATAAGATTATTACCCACTGCAGAATCTCAAAAGTAAATAAATAAATTTGATTATTAATTTATAGTTACCTACTTAGTAAATTTTTTAATTTATCTTGTTTTTTAACTTTTTTGATCAGCAGCTAAACGCATATCTTTACAAAAGTTACCAACATGATTAACTACATCTTTTGCACTTGAATTAGAAATTCGTTTTACAAATGCACTGCCAATAATTACTCCATCAGCTCCCCATTCTCGGACTTTATTAACATGATCAGGTGTGGATATTCCAAAACCAACAGCAATAGGATTAGAATTTATTTTTTTTAATTTAGTAATAAGATTTTCTACTCTATTTTCCATTTTGTTTCTCTCGCCAGTAACACCAGTAACGCTAACTAAATAAATAAAACCTTTCGTATGATTAGAAATTTTTTTCATTCTTTCAAAAGGAGTTGTTGGAGCTACCAGTAGAATCAAGTCCATTGAATGGGTACTAACTATTTCAGAAAATTTATAAGCTTCCTCTAAAGGTAGATCAGGAATTATAAGTCCAGAAACTCCAGCATTGGAGGCTATCTCACAAAATTTCTCAAAGCCAAAACATAACAGAGGATTTAAGTAAGTAAAAAGTACGATGGGAATATTTAATTTACCTTTTAAAGACTCTAAAAGAGCAATTACTTTTATTGGTGTAGTCCCTGAATTTAGTGCCCGATATGCAGATAGTTGAATAGTAGGTCCGTCTGCGAGAGGATCACTATATGGGATTCCCAATTCAATAAGGTCAGCGCCATTTTCTTGCAACGCTAATAATATCTCGGATGTTTTTTCAATATTGGGGTCTCCAGCCATTATGAAAGGCATTAAAGCTAATTTTTTATTATTTTTTAACTCATTAAACTTCTCATCTACCTTTGATGAAGATTCATTTTTGAACATTTGCATTTTGTTTTCTTTCATTAATTTTTGATTTTATCCTGTGAAGATTTATGGATTTTTTTCTAAATCTTCCATTAGTTTTTCTTGCTCTTCTTTTGACAATTCATTGAACTGAGCTTCTAGTTTATCATTAACAACTTTTTCATATTTTTTTCTATAACGTTTCCTTTGTTCCATAAAAGTCATTTTTCCATTTAAAACTCTATAAACGTAGGATGAAACCCAAAAAATAACAATCAGAATTAAGATGCAATTGGAAATAGTACTAGCTGCAAAATTATCGATGCCAATTTTAGGTGCTAATTTGTAACTTACTAATCCTAATAATGATACAAAAATTCCTATTTGAACAACTTTACCTTTAGTCAACTATTTACCCTTTATTACTTCCTTTTAATCTAAGATTTAAAAATGGGGAAAATAAAATTAAACCTGGAAAAAAAAGAAATACTAGTCCGTAAATTCCTAATCTCTCAAATTTACCCATATCATTCCATCTATTATTCATCCAGTAAAATAGTAATAACGGAACAACTAATAAATATAAAGAAATAACCCCAACATAGGCAATTAAGGTAAAGAATGAATTATTTAAAATATTTTCCATTTTGATTTATAGATTCCTAGTTAAAACATAACAATAATTAAAAGTCATCGTAAGAACTAAAAATAAATACTTTAAAAGTGGGAGTGGGGGGACTTGAACCCCCACGAGCTAAAGCGCTCGACGGATTTTAAGTCCGGCGCGTCTACCAATTCCGCCACACTCCCAGAGGAATTTGCGCATATTTATCGTAGCTGAAAGCACCTCAATTAACCAAGAAAAATTGAAAAATTTACACTTATCTGATATGAATTGTTAAGCATGATGTCCACTATTTAATATGCTGGGTATATTTCATTTTATTTTAGATAATTTCAGATTATTCCTAAAATGCATAAAGATTCCAGTAGAAAGTAAAAACTCATAAATTTCTAAATCATTTCTTATATGCTCAATAGTTGAAGCCCAAGATATTTCATAATAAAAAATATACAAAGCAGTTATCAAGAAATATAAACTTAGTTTTTTGCTTGGTATTGAAGTAAGATATGAGAATTTTCTCCATCCAATCCATCCAAAAAAAATGCAAATGATTATCAATATAGGATCAAGAAATAAATTATGAAAAAAAGGAAGATTATGCAGATTAGTTTCGCCTTGAATACTTATTGCCGTTAGTGAATCTAATGAAAAGCCTGTAATTCTCTCACCCCAACTTATTTCTTCTGCAGCAATAAAAAAGCATAAAGCACTAAGAAACAACCAAATGAATGAATTCAAGGAGTTTTTATTTTTACTTTTACAAAAAATTAAAATGCCAAATATTGATGAAAAAAAGTATTCAAGGAACTGTAACCATTCCAAAGGACCATCTTCTAATTTCAATAGATCAAACCAAGTTTTACCAACAATCGTTCCTCCAAAAGGAAGAATGTAAATAAATCCATAAATAAAAATTAAGTAATAAATAGGAAATAAATCTACTTCCGGGGAAAAAGAACCCCATGGTGTTTTAATTAATTTCAAGATTTAAAATGACTATTAACGATAACAAAATTATTTTATATGCTTAATAAGCTGTTTTAGACATAATATGAATGTGTGAAATATCTATGATGTATATCGTGGGAAATTTATACCATTCGGACAGATTGTAAATATTAAAGAAATTAGCCCTATCCAAACTTATTTAGCAAATATCTCATTTAAAAAAGAAGAACTTAAAACTTTATACTCTTGTTTGATAGTAAGATTTAATCTTATTTGTTAATTTACTATCCCTTCGACTTGCCATTGTAAAGTTTCACCTGCGTGAAATGGTTTTATTTGTCCAACAATATTTTTTTCTTCAACAACATCAATAAATTCTAAAATTTTATTAGACCTAGACACCAGTTTTAATTTTTCCTTGTTAATGGGTACATTATAAAAGTTGGGGCCATTCAAACTTGCAAACTTCTCAAAATTTTCTAAAGCATTTTCCTCTTCAAATGCTTTCAAATAGCTTGCTATTGCAACTGGCGAATTAAAAATTCCAGCACAACCGCAAAAAGCCTTCCACTTTCTAAGATGTGGAGCAGAATCAGTTCCCAAGAAGAAACATTCTTTCCCACTAGTTGCAGCTTTCCTTAAAGCTATTCTATTTTTCTCCCTTTTAGCGACTGGTAAACAGTAAAAGTCGCTATTTAAGCCTCCAAAAAACATTGCATTTCTATTTATATGCAAATGATGGGGAGTGATAGTTGCTCCAATATTATTTTCTTGAACAAAATCCACAGCATAAGCAGTGGTGATATGTTCTAAAACGATTTTTAATTTTGGAAATCTTTTAACTATTGGGAAAAGCTCTCTATCTATAAAAACTTCCTCTCGATCAAATACATCCACATCAGAATCAGTCACTTCCCCATGAATTAAAAGAGGCATTCCAGAATCTTGCATTAATTCAAAAATCTTATATAGATTTTCTATTTTTTTTACTCCATGACTGGAATTGGTAGTACCATTTGCAGGATACAATTTTGCTGCAAAAAAGATATTATTATTGAAACCATTTATTAGTTCTTCTTTATCAGTATCATCTGTAAGATACATTGTCATTAGTGGTTCAAACTTAGAACTTTCTGGTAACGCTTCAACAATAGATTTTTTGTAAGAGATAGCTCTTTCAACAGATTTAATGGGAGTTTTAGTATTAGGCATAACGATTGCTCTTCCAAAAAATTCGGAAGTAAAGTGAATGATATTTTTTAATACAAGACCTTCTCTTAAATGTAAATGCCAATCATCAGGTTTTATTATGGTTAAAGTCTTCAAAATTTTTTCTATTTAGTCAATTTTAACAGCAAATCAAAATTGACAATAATTTATAGATATTCGAGGATAGTTATTAACCAATTTTGAAAATTTTTATAAATTAAATAAAATCCTAAATATGAGTGATTTTTTATTTCCAGTAATAGAAATAGTTTTAGGAGTACTTTTACTTTTTGCTGGAGGAGAGTTCTTTATTCAAGGAGCCATATTTTTATCTTTAATTTTAGGAATACCTCAAATAGTAATTGGATTAACGGTTGTTTCTCTTGGAACAAGCTCTCCTGAATTGTTGGTAAGTTTAAGTTCAATTTTAAAAGGAAGTGATTCGCTTGCGGCAAGCAATGTAATCGGAAGCAATATTTTTAATGTTCTTGTAGTTTTAGGCATAAGCTCATTAATAACCCCTCTTAAAGTAAAAAGCAGAATAGTCAGGAGAGATGTACCTCTATTAATGGCTATCTCTTGCGCAGTTTGGGCTATGTCATCAACAGGCTTATTAACATTGCAAGCAGGGGTCTTTCTAATATTTTGTTTAATCTTAAATACAATATGGGAAATTAATACCATCAATGAGAAAGGAGAAGAGACAAAAGATGCTGAACCAGAAATTGAAGGATTTAATGATAACAATAAAGGGAAGCTTAACATTTTACTAAAGTTAATATTGGGAATATTTCTTTTAAGCTTTGGTTCAAATATTCTTGTAAATGGCTCTCAAACGCTCGCTAATCTTTTAGGGGTAAATGAGATTGTTATTGGTTTAACTATCGTTGCCACCGGAACATCTTTACCTGAATTAGTGACTTCAATAATTGCTGCATTTAAAGGCAAAACAGATCTTGCGATTGGTAATGTAATAGGAAGTAATTTGCTCAATCAACTTCTAATCCTTGGAAGTTGTAGTATTTTTTCAGGATTTAAAGGTTTAGTAATTGAACAAAGTCTAATTAAAGTTGACTTACCTTTTATGGTTTTAACTACCTTTGCATGCTTACCAATTTTCTGGAGCAAAGGGAAAATCACTAGAATTGAGGGATTTATTTTGATTAATTTTTATATTTTTTACATTCTCGATAAGATACTCTTTTTGAATGGTTTTAATTATCTCTCTGAATTAAGGATAGGATTATTTATTTACTTTTCACTACTTATAGTAATTCTATTTGCTCAAGAAAAATTAAAATTTTCTAATTAATAATATTAGCCATACATAGTCACAAACTCTTCTGAGATAGTTGGGTGCAAGGCCATAGTAGTATCAAAGTCTTTTTTTGTTATCCCTGCATTTAATGAAATTGATACCATTTGAATAATCTCAGATGATGTTTCTCCAAACATATGACATCCCAAGACTTTATCCGTTGGCTTATGAACTACTATCTTCAACATACATTTTGATTTATTCTCTTTAAAAGTATTAGACATGGGGGTAAATTTGCATTTGAAAATTTTTATATTTTTTTCAGAGTGAATCTCTACAGCTTTTTTCTCACTTAAGCCAACTGTCGAAATTTCTGGAATGGTGAAAACGGCCTTTGGGATATATTCATAATTAACTTTTCTTTTTTGGTCATTAAAAAAGTTATCAGAAAAAACTCTCCCTTGTTCTATTGCTACTGGAGTTAAATTGGGTTTATTAATGATATCTCCAACTGCAAAAATATTTGCATTGCTTGTTTGATTAAATTCATCAACATCTAAATATTGGCCATCCATCTTTAGATTTAAAAAATCTAAATTTAAAGGCAAAAGATTTGGTTCTCTACCTGTAGCAATAAGGATATTATTAGTTTGAAGTTTATCACCTGAGTCTAAGGTAGATTCCATTTTTCCATTTACCATCTTGATAGCCTTTAATTGAGTATTGGAGATTATGTTTACGTCAGTAAACGTAGGTGATTCCTCTAGGCACAAAGAAAGATCTTCATCAAAACCATTAAGTAAATGTTGACCTCTAATTAATTGGGTTACTTCAGTTCCCAGATTACTGAAAATAGATGCAAATTCACAGGCAATATATCCCCCTCCCACTATTAATATTGAATTAGGGAATCTATCCAATTCAAAAATATCATCACTTGTCCATGCTAAATCTATTCCAGGAATATTTAATTTCTTTGGCATACCTCCTACTGAAATAAGAATTTTTTTTGAACTTATTTTATTTATAATTTTCTTTGTTTTTGGACAAATGATTTCTATTTCATTTTGAGTCGCAAATCTTCCTAAGCCCTTAAAAAAAGTTACATTCAACTTATTTAAAGAATTTCTATGTAAATTACTTAATCTGGATACCTCCTCTTTAACATTCTTCAATAAAATATTTGATTCAAAATTAACACCTCCACTTGTTAATCCATATCCTTCGGAAGAGTCTATATTTTTTTTACTTTTAGCAGCATAAACCATCAATTTTTTTGGAACACAGCCCCTTATTACACAAGTTCCTCCAATTTTATTTACTTCTATTATTGCAACTTTTGCTCCATAACTAGCTGCACGCTTAGCCGCCGCCAGTCCGCCAGATCCAGCGCCAACAACAATTAAATCAAATTCAAATTCCAAGACTTTTTTTAATCAATTATTATAACGTTAGTTATAACTTTAATTCAAATAATGAATGGTATTTTGACTTGGGATGATTTAAATAAGTTTGAAATTGAAGATCTTGATAGAGTCAATGGTATTAATAATTCATACGCAAATTTAAGATTATTTGGGCATACTGAAAATGATGTAACTGTAACCCTCTATAGGGATAGGCATTCTTGGTGTCCTTACTGTCAGAAAATATGGTTATGGCTTGAATATAAGAAAATCCCATATAGAGTCAAAAAAATAAATATGTTTTGCTACGGTCAAAAAGAAAGTTGGTTTATTGATAAAGTCAGATCGGGGAAATTACCTGCAATTGAATTTAAAGGGCATTTTATAACTGAAAGCGATGAAATCATAGCTTTTTTAGAAAATGAATTTGGAGCTCTTGGGTCTTTTATAACATCAAGTAGCCTTATTAAAATTCGAGAATTAGAAAGAGAAATTTTCAGGTCCTGGTGTAATTGGCTTTGCCGAGCAGGCTTTAATTTTATGGATAACTCTTTGAGAAAAAAAAGATTTAAAGAATCAATTTCTAAACTTGATGAAATCTTAAGTAGATCAAAATCAGGGTTTATTGATCCATCAGTATCTAATACTGGTGAGATAGAGCCTGGTGTTGGAGATATAATTTTTATTCCTTATATGGAGAGAATGAATGCTTCATTAACTTATTATAAAGGGTTTAATTTAAGATCTAATTACCTTTATTTAGATAACTGGCTTACCCTTTTTGAAGGGACAAGTGCTTATAGAGGCACTCAAGGAGACTTTCATACTCACTCACATGATTTACCCCCACAAATGGGTGGATGTTATAAAGAAAGTAATGAACAACAAATCACTTTTTCTGAGTTAATTGATACTGGAGAGGGTCTTGGTAATTATGAATTAAATAAAAGTTATGATTCTAAATATTTTGCCAAAATTGCTCTTAAAAGAGTAATAAAGCATAGAGACAATTTACTAAAAGTAAACCCATACGATAAAGAATCCTTTGAGCAATCATTGAGATCGGCTCTGACGTACATGATCAAAGGTGAAGTACGAATACCTGAGAAACTTTCAGGTATCTCTCTTAGATACTTAAAAAATAGAATATCAGTTCCAAGAGATATGCCAATTATTTCAGCAAGGTTATTAAGACAATCATTAAATAAAATTGAATCGTTAAGTGATAACAATGAAGTAGATAAGATACCCTTAAGTCATAGATACGATCAAGATCCAAGAAATTTCAATTATAATTAACTTAAAGCTATAAATTTTTTCTTGAATCTATTTGAAGTAAATCTCTTATTTTTTGAACTTGACTTGCAATATTTGGATCAATAGATAATTTTTTTTCAACTTGTTCAATGGCATACATAACTGTTGTATGATCTTTACCTCCAAATTCATCTCCTATTCTTGGTAGGCTTAGATCTGTTCCATGTCGCATAAGATACATGCCTATTTGCCTAGCTTGGCTTACTGGTTTTCTTCTACTTGAACTAATCAATTCATCTTCTGAAACTTTAAAGAAATCAGAGACTTTTTTAATAACTTGTGTTGGAGTTACAACTACTCCAACACTATTCGGATCGAGCATTGGAGCAATGGATTGGACTGTCATTGGCAAGCCTGTTATTGAAGCGAATGCAACAGCTCTAGTAAATGCTCCCTCTAATTCTCGAATATTCGAAGTGAATCTTCCAGCTATAAATTGAATTAAATCTCTCGGAAGACTTAGTCTCTCTTGTTCTGCCTTTTTTTGAAGAATAGCTGTTCTCGTCTCAAGGTCAGGAGGTTGAATATCTGCAGTCATACCCATTGAGAACCTGGAAATTAATCTCTCTTGTATTCCCGACAACTGATTTGGAGGTCTATCACTTGCGATAACTATTTGACTTCCTGATTCGTGAAGGGCGTTAAAAGTATGGAAAAATTCTTCCTGCGTATATTCTTTACCTTCTAAAAATTGTATATCATCTATTAAAATCAGATCTACACTTCTATATTTATCTCGTATAGCTGTCATTCCATCTCTTCTAATACCACTGATAACATCATTAGTAAAAGTCTCTGTAGATACATATTTTACTTTTGCTTCTGGATCAATTTCAACTCGATAATGGCCTATTGCTTGCATTAAATGAGTTTTACCAAGACCTACTCCACCACAAATAAATAGTGGGTTAAATTCTCTACCAGGAGATTCAGCTACTGCTAAAGCTGCTGCATGAGCCAACCTACTATTTGGACCTACAACAAATCTTTTAAAGACATAGCGTAAATTTAAACCGTTAGAATTTTTGGATCGATTTTTTGAAGAATTAATTTGGCTATTATTTATAGTTAAAGATTTTGCTTTATGATTTACGTTCTCCTCATAAAAGTTTTCTTTATTTATTGTTTGGTTGCTTATATTCGTTTCAGATTTAAAAACAACTTTTACATCATGGCCACAAATTTCTTTTGCAGCTTTTTCGATAGTTTCACAATAATTCTTTCTTAACCAATCACTGGAAAATGTATTAGGAGCGATTAAGGTCAATAAACCATTTTCAAAGCAATTAAATTTAGCAGGCCTTATCCATGTCTCAAATGAAGGCTTACTTAAAGTTTTTTGTAGTGATATTTGAACTTCCGCCCAAATTGGATTAGTTGCTTGCAAAATTTTATTCTCTAGATTATTAATCTAGTTGGAATTTAATAATTGGCCATTATCAAATCATAAGATCACGATAAATTTAAAATTACTTAACAATGCATCATCAAAATTCATAAAAACTAATTTTCTATTTTTATAGACATATAATTTTTATAAAACATTCTGAAGTATTGGATAAAACATTACTTATTATCATGGCAAAATGGCATGGTTTTGGAAGATGCAAAACAAGATTATCAAAAGATATAGGTAAAAGTAATTCTGCAAAAGTACAAAGCGTAATGACCAGACATACTATTTCAGTAGCCAAATCTCTTCAAAAAACTCAACTAATTCATATTTCTATAGCTATATCTGGTTTAGGAAAAAAAAATTGTAGTCGATGGTCAAATAAATTAGGCATTAAAACATTCAATTTACAGGGGAAAGGATGCTTAGGAGAAAAAATGAAAAGACAAATAATATTCAACAAAAAATTTTGTTACCAACAGAAGATCAAAAATATTATTTTTATTGGTACTGATCTTCCAGATTTATGTCATCAAGATTTATTGCACGCTATGAGAGGTCTACAACAAAATGATCTTATTTTAGGGCCATCTACTGATGGAGGTTATTGGCTTATTGGTTTATCAAAAAAAATAATATCGAAACATCTTCATTTACCTTTTATTAATATTAAGTGGGGTACGGAAAATGTTCTTCAAAATACACTTGATAATTTTGCTTCTACAAAATTAAAACTTAAGTTTTTAGAAAGCAAAATAGATATAGATAAAATATGTGATATTGAAAATAGAAGGTAATTAATTTGTCCAGGATATCAGTTATCATTCCAACTATCAATGAAGCAAATAATTTGCCATCATTGCTTTCAGACTTGGCATTTATTCAGAATGAGGGGGAAATTATTATTGTTGACTGTGGTAGTAAAGATAAAACAATTGATATAGCAAATATTTATGGTGCAAAAGTATATATGTCAAAAGAAAAAAATCGAGGTTTACAATTAAATATTGGTGCTAAGAAGTCTGTTGAAGAGTGGCTGGTATTTCTGCATGCAGACACAAGATTAAGTCACGATTGGATGATAAAAATAAATTCAGTTTTAAAGGGAGACAAGGATTACATTTACTATTTTAAATTTAAAATTAATAACAAAAAGTTTATTTATAGAATCCTCGAGATTTTTGTAAATTTTAGAAGCAAATTTTTCAAACAACCGTATGGTGATCAAGGTTTAATAATTCATAGAAATACTTATTTTAAGAATAGTGGTTTTAGAGAGATACCTTTAATGGAGGACGTAGATTTTTTTAGGAGATTAAATAATAAAAAAGATTTAAAACAATTAAATTTAACTATTTTGACAAGTTCAAGGAAATGGGAAGGAACTAATATTTTTCTCCAAGCACTCAAGAACTGGAACTTTAGAAGAAGATGGTTAAAAGGTGAATCGGCAAAATCTATATATCATGACTACTACAAAAATAATTAATTTGCATACCAAAAAGCGCATTTTGAGCCTCTTGGCTCTAATATCCAACCCTGTCTTTTGTAAAATGAAATAACATCTGCGTCAGCAAAGAGGGTAACTTTTGTGATTCCAATATTTTTTAATTCTTTTAGGATATATTTCATTAACTCTTTCCCTAATCCTTGTCCTTGATAGACAGGATTAATCGCGACATCCCAGACTGTTGCCTCTAGAATTCCATCTCCAGTGCATCTTGCGAAGCCTACTAGCCTAGGAAATTTATCATCATGACGCCATAAACTAACCACCAAAATACTAAAATCTAAAGCTCTTTTAACTCTTCTTATTGGTCTTCTGCTCCAACCAACAGATTGCAAAAGTTGATCTAGTTCTATTAGATCTAACTCTTTACTATTACTACATACAAAAATTTCATCCTTATTTTTTTGAGTGAATTCATGAGCATTCAAACCATAAATATCTAAAAGTTCATTTCTAGATATACTGTTCGATTTTTTTATTGATGACCCTTGGTTTTTAAAAATCATTAAAAATTTGCAAATCCTTTTTGTTGAAGCTCGGAGAGCTGAAAATATAAACCCTTTTTCATTCTCAATTCATTATGTGTTCCCTCTTCAACTAATGATCCTCCTTTTAAAACTAAAATCTTATCAGAACCTTCAATAGTTGCCAGTCTATGAGCTATTACTAATGCTGTTCTTTTTGTAAGAATTCTTTCAAGATCTCTCTGCAAAGTCGCCTCGGTAGATGGATCCATAAAAGCTGTAGCTTCGTCCATTATCAAAATAACAGGATTTCTTATCGCTACTCGAGCTACTGAAAGAAGTTGCCTCTCTCCAGAAGAGAGATTTCCCCCTCTTTCTCTGAGAGAAGTGTTCAAACCATCTGGTAATTTTTTTAACAAACTATTTAATCCTAAATCTTTACAAAGATTTTCTAATTCAATATTGTCTATATTTGCATTTAGTTTCAAATTATCTGCAACATTTCCGCTAAAGATAAAAGTATCTTGCAGAACTACTCCCAACATATTTCTAAGGGTTGCAATAGGAATATCTTTTATATTTACATCATCTATTAAAATTTGACCTGATTGAGGTTCATACAATCTACATAACAATCTAATTATGGTTGTTTTACCTGAGCCAGTTGGTCCCACGAAGGCTACATGCTCTCCTGGATTTATCAAGAAAGATAAATTCTTCAGGATAATTTCGTCCTCTTTGTAGAAGAAATGAACATTTTTGAATTCAATTTTACCCTTAAATTGCTTATTAGCACTTTGGGCATCTTCTGAAAAATGATTTGCAGGAATAGCATCTTTAATTTGAATTTCTTCATCCAATAATTCATTTATTCTCTCAACAGCTGTAAGACCTCCTTGAATCTGAGTAAATCTTTCTGCAAGTTGCCTTAAAGGTTCAAAGAGTCTTTGGGAATATAAAATAAAAGTTGTTAATGTCCCTAAACCAATATTTCCAGAGGTAACAAAATACCCCCCAACTGCTAAAACTAAGGCAACTGCGGCAAGAGAAATCCACTCTATAAAAGCTGAAATGCTACTGTCATAAAATATTGTTCCATTAACTGCTTTCTTGTAAGCAACTCCAGTATTAGAAAATTTCTTACTATTGAAAGCCTCTCTTCTGAACATCTGAACGACTTCAAGACCTTGAAGATTTTCTTGAAAATCAGAGTTGAGTTGAGATAACTCTTCTCTTACTTGATAATTGGCTTTTCTATATCGTTTTTGAAGCCAAATAATAAAATATGAAACAGGGATTTGAGTTAAGAGCAATAAAATGGCAAGCCCTCGATCAATTGATAGCATTGTCAAGGAAATTACTATCAGGCTTACAAAGTCAGCAATGACTCCAACTGCCCCACTACCAAAAACTTCGGCTAAAGCATCAACGTCATTTGTTAATCTCGTTAACAATTTCCCAACAGGCATTTTATCGTGATAATTAAGAGATAAAGATATTGAATGATCAAAAAGCTCTCTCCTTATCCTTGCTGTCAAACGTTGTCCGACTGCTTGGATATTGTAAGTTTGGTATCCTTGCAAAACTAACCTAAATAAAACCGTTATAAATAAAGTTAAGATTATGGCATTTATTGACTGCCCAAAAAAAGTTTTACTTAACCAAACATCTGTACTTTCATTCTTAAGGATGGTAATTGCTTGACCAACTAATAATGGTTGAATAGCTCCAGAAAAAGAGACAGGTAACAAAACTATTAAGATTAAATAGATTGTTTTTTTATCTTTAGTTAAATATTTACCTAACTTTTTAATTCTTCTAAAATCATTAAACATTAAGCTATTCTTTTATATAACATTAGTAGATTCTATTGATAAAATCGTATCTCTGAGATGATTATCATCTAACCTCATAGATAAAGGATTCCCAATTAGTCTCGCAGTCGAGTAGAAAAGATCATCTATTTTAATTAAACCATTCTCCTTAAGAGTTTTTCCCGTTGCAACCAAATCAACTATTGCCTCTGCCATACCTGTAATAGGTCCAAGCTCTACTGATCCTGTCAAATGAACTATTTCTACAGGAATGTTTAATTCATCAAAATAAGATCTTGCTGTTTTTATAAATTTACTTGCTACTTTACAATTCGCTGGGAGATCAGTTGGTTTTGAATAATTGCTATTTTTCTTAACTGCCAATGACATGTGACAGCCCCCAAATCCTAAATCTAATAACTTTGCAACTTTTAATTCAGATTCTCGTAAAACGTCATACCCAACAATACCTAAATCAGCCTGACCATAACTTACATAAACAGGAACATCTCCATTTCTTACTAATAAAGCTTTTGCCCGTTTGCAATTTGATTCAAAGGTTAATGATCTGTTATTTTCGTCCAACGCATCTGAGAAATCTAACCCAACTCTTTTAAAAGTTGAAATTGAATCTTTTAACAGAGCTCCTTTTGGTAAAGCTATAGTAAACATAGATCAATTTCTTCCGAAGATTCTTCATTCTAAGTTAACAATGGAATTTAATAAAGCTCGAAATATAATCGGACTTAGAGTTTTAAGTGATAATGTCATTTGGTTATGGGTAAAAGATAAATCCGTTGTGGTTGTAGATCCATCTGTTCACGAACCAGTAATTAGATATATAGATGAAAACAATTTTCAATTAGAAGCTATTTTACAAACTCATCACCATTCAGACCATATTGGAGGGACGAAGTCTCTTATTGAAAAATGGCCAAATGTAAAGGTAATTGCTTCCTCTAAAGAAAAAAAGCGAATACCTTTGCAAAATGTATCTGTAGAAGACGGAGAAACTTTGAATATTTTAGGTGAAGAAGTAAAAATAATTGAAGTATTAGGACATACAAGCTCACATATTGCTTTCTTTATAAATGGAGGAAATCCTGTTATTTTTATTGGTGACACATTATTTTCTGGAGGCTGTGGAAGAATTTTTGAGGGAACTTATCAACAAATGTATTCTTCACTCGAAAGGATCAAATCACTACCAAAAAATACTCTCATATATTGTGCACATGAATATACAAAAGCAAATATATTGTGGGCATTGAATCTCAAGCCAAAAGATCAAAATATAAAAAATAAACTTTCGGAAGTTGAAAAAAAACTTTCTCTTAATGAATTGACAATTCCATTTTTACTTGAAGAAGAGATGAAAATAAACCTTTTCTTAAGAGCAAAAAATTTAGAAGAATTTACTTTTTTAAGAGCAAATAAAGATTTATGGGTTTAAATAGATAGGTATCTTATTAAACAAATGTCCGCCAAACAAGTAATTAAAACATCAAATGCTCCAGATCCAGTAGGACCCTATAATCAAGCAATAAAAGCTGGGGATTTTATCTATTGTTCTGGTCAAATTGCTATAGACCCAGATTTAAACGAAATAACATGTTTAGGTGATATAGAGAAGGAAACTATTCAAGTTTTAAAAAATCTCGCAGAAGTTCTTAAAGCTGGTGGAGCCAAAATAGAAGATGTAATAAAAACAACCATCTACTTAACAGACTTAAGTAATTTTCAAATTGTCAATAAAATATATAGTGATTTTTTTAATGTAGAGAATCCTCCAGCAAGGGCTTGTGTGGAAGTTTCATCTCTACCAAAAGGAGTTTTAGTTGAAATAGATTGCGTTGCATTTCTAGATTAATTTCTAATTATTGAGAAATTTAAAATATGAACCAATTGTGCACCATTGTTGTATAGATTATTAATTGATAATTCATCTTTGATCTATGTCAGCATCAAAGCTTAATATAGATGAACTAGAAGCTGGTTATCCTTTATTTTGCAAAGCTCTTAGACTATTAATTTTAAAAGGAAACTCAGTTAAAGATATTGAAAAGACAGTGTGTTGGAGTCATCTTGAAACTTTAAATAGATGTCTTCCTGGTAGATATAAAGCCCCAACATATTTAATGGCTTTAATCAAAAGAGATATTGCCAAGCCAAATAATTATTAAAAAGGACTAGTGTTCTAAATAAAATTTATCAATATCCATTGAAAAGTTTTTTTCCTTGTCTGATATTTTTTTATTATCTAAAAATATTGAAAGACTTACAAAATTCTTACCGAAACTGATATTTGGATAGATATCTCTTTCTTTACATAATTTCTCAATTTCCCCCATGAATTTACTAATTTTTGAGTATTGATCAAATTCAAATCTTTTTTCAATCCTCAAAGGTGATTCTCTTTCATTCCACATTACATTCTTTACTCAAGACTAATTACACTATACCTTCAACAAAGTTTCTAAATAAATTTTTGAAGTTAAAATTTTTAGTCACTCTCCCAATAATCAATAATACCTCCAATTGTTAAATCGGTTTGAACTTCAGGATTAGGGCATGCAAATCTAGCGGCAGATCCACTAGAAGTAAAAACCCAGTTACCTTCTCTAGCGCCAACAGGATCAACTGCAACTAATTTCTTTCCTTTATTATTTTCTAAAATTCGTAAATTCATATGACCTAAGCCAGCGACTCTTTGAGTACATACCATCCTTCCTAATACCTTCATAATTTCCACAATTTCTATCCTCCTTTTTTATGAATTTTCAGGATCCCAATGATCAATAATTCCAACAATCGTTAAATCGCTTGGATAAGATTTGCTTCCCGCTGCTTCTCTAGCAGCAGAACTTCCAACACAAATAACCCAATCTCCTGGCTTACAGCCAACTGCATCTACTGCAACTTTATTAGAAGATCCATCTAATACAACCTGCAGATGTTTATGTTCAAAACCAGGAATCCTATTGGTAGAAACAAGTGGTTTTAGAACCTTACAAATTAACATAACTAGTGAGCCTCCTCTGTTTTTTTATCTAAAGACATTCCAATAATTTGAGCGGAATGAATGTTGTCCCTATCTCTAATAGTAGAGCAAGTATGCAACAAACCTTGATCAACTAAATTTTTATATCTAATTGATATCGCATTATTAACTCTTTCACAATCTTTTATTGCTCTCTCTTTTGCGCCGGGTACTTTGCCAGAGTAATCAAATCTTATCACTACTGGAATAGGTAGATCTTGAGAAACATTTAACCCAGTAAAGATCTTTATTCCTACATCTAAATCTGGAGCCCCTTCTTCGACTGTATCTAAATGAGCAAAATAAGTTAAATTTCTGAGATGTACTTCTTTGAAACCTATACCAACTCCAATAAACCTCTCTGCATGTCCAATATCATAATAAGAACCATTATAAAAACTCTTAACATAATCAATTTGAGAAATATTATTTACAATTAATTTATACATAAATTTTTCCAGTCCACTAAGTTTATCTTTTGAAGTATGCTTAGAAATTGTTTGACAAATTTCTCTTTCTGCATCCTCTTGTGAAAAGTTTATTGTTGAATTATAAATTTCTAAAGTAGAAATAGTTTTTTCTAAATCAATCCCTCCATCTCTTGTTGACAAATGTATTTTTAATGAATCAGTGTCTGTATCAAGTCCAATTAACATTAAATCCACAGAAGCTCCGCAGCAAAAGCTGTTTTCTACAGCTTCTTTGAAAGCATATAATTTATTTCTACCTTCTTTTGCAGCTAACTCGTCGTTACTCCCATGAGCTGCGCATCCCTGATGCAAAGGATCTACAGAACTAAAATGATAAGTTACAACTTTTAAGTATCTGGTATCTTTATGAGCTTCATTAGGGATATTTTCTCTATATCTTTTATGTTCAGTTTTTACCCAACGATTAACGGTATTTTCAATATCAAACAGTGCTCCAGCATGGGATCTTCTTCTTACTGAACTAAAAGGTATTCTCATTACATAAGCAACTGAATGAGCTAATCGCCCATCTGAACAAGGAGTTATATCAAGTAAATGTATTCCACAATCTAAAAGAAATTTTTCAAAATCTTCCGCACCTCTACTTCCTGAAGCACCTTCAAGTGGATCATTTTTAAAAAAATCATCACTAAGCTTTTCATGTTGTTTAAAAGCACACCATGCATATAGAGCTCTCATATCTAGAGGTTTAACCCAAGATTTATCTAATACATGATAGGGCAGATCTATTCCCAAATTTTTTCTTGATATTATCTGAGCTTTACTTATAAAATCTTCATGATGTTGTATTCGAGCAATTTCCTTTAGAGTTGGAACAATTTCGTCAAAATCACTTTTTATTTTGCTTTCATACCTATATAAATTCTCATTTTGGATATTATTAGTCAATTTATGACATTTTCCAGAATTTGGAGAATTATTTGATTCTTTAGTTTGTATATGAATATTTTCCGTAAAAGTTTTCATTGGAGCTGTAGGCCCCAATGTAAAGTTCTTGGCTTTTGCCAGTCCTCTTAAAGGCATTAATTAACCTCGTGCACCACCTGAAAAGGTAACTAGTTGTCCTTCACGAGTATTACCACTTGATCCGGTTATCAAGAAATCTGGTTTTTCTGTTTCGTCATTTCTTTTAACTTCCATAGGGGGCATTGCACTCATGAATCCGGCTCTTGATGGATTTCTCTTTCTAGAAGAAGCTCCCTCTGTGCCTGTTACCTTATCACCGCGATCCCAATCGTCACCAGTTATGTTTCCCGCTGATTGTCCTTCACCAGTAATCCTTGATGCGACTCTTTTTTCTGGTGTCTTTGCAGCACGGTCTGCCTCTTCAATTTCCATTTTTTGTTTATAAGTAATATTTTTATTCGGTTCAAATCTAAATTTTTCAGTCCCAGTGACCTTATCAACTGCCATATCAAAAGGTCCTGTCACCTTGGAACCATTTTCATATTCATTACCCGTAACACCTTGAGTATTTTTTTCAGAATATTTATCTCTTGATGGTGATTTAACAGAGAATTCCTTCCAAGAGTTACCTGCTGACTTTTCCGGGTTAGCATAAGCCTTATCATTTGGAGGATTATCACAAGCTTGTGAGAGCTGATCTCCACCAACATAAGGAGTACCTGTTAGATTTTTACAAGCACCTTTCTTAGCACCTGTCATAACTCCGCCAATACCTGGTTGCTGTCCTGTAAGTCTGGCATTTGAATTATTCCCAGAATTAACTGTTGATCGGGATTTCATATCTTCAGCAATCTCGGTACTACAATTTTCATTAATCTGATCTAAGCCTGCATATGGTGTTCCTGTTAAAACTTTGCATGAACCTGGTTCATCTCCAGTTACTATTTCTGATCTTCCTGTCATAGTGCCGCTTATTAAATTTGACTTTGAAGAAAGGCTTAAACCCACTTTTCTAGCTTCTGGTTTTGGTTTTGAACCGCAAAACTTCTCATATTGTTGAGATCCTATGTACTCATCTCCAGTTACATTCTTGCAACTCCCATGTTCATTACCTGTCATATGATCTGATCTTCCAACCCCTGTACCAGTTACATTATTCCCATTAAGAGTGTTGTAATTACCTACTTTTTCAAATGCTTTACCTTTTGGATTTGGCTCAGAGCCAAGATATTGATCTCCAGTTAACTGATGTCCAGAACCTGATTCATCTCCAGTAACTAGGATTGATCTGCCAGGAAGTGATCCAGATACTTTTAATCCATCTGTTGTAGTACTGTGTTTAACCTTTGAAGGATTTTTTGGAACATCACCACAATACTTCTGCGATTGATTAGAAGATACATATTCAGTACCTGTAAGGTTTTTACAAGTCCCTGGCTCATCGCCTGTGACCCTATCAGATCTACCAACTTCATTCCCAGTCACTTTATTTCCTGATGTTGTTGCAGTAACAGTAGATCTAAGTGGTTGTTTATAACTTGATCTATCTTGACAAAATTGATCAACAACTTCTGCTCCCATGTATTGGGTGCCAGTAATTGTTCTGCATGTACTAGCTTCATTACCTGTAGTTTTTACAGATCTATTAGCTTGTGTTCCAGTCACTATTTGACCTGAATCAGTTTCACTTTTACCAACTTTCCAGCTAGCATCTGCAATATTTTGTTTGGCGCCATTTTTATTTGGACCACATGGTCTACATTTACCATTACCTTTTTTGCCTGTAGCACCAGTTTTACTTCTTAGCTCTCTCACTCTTTGAGAAATTTCTCTGCTACTTAAATCTGGGTCTCCTCTTCTAGCTAAAGAAGCGGCACTGGTATTTTGTTTAGTTGCTGATTTACCATGCTTAGATTGAGCTTCTCTTCTCGCTAAAACAATATCTCTACTTGTATTAGTAATAGGCTTTCTCTTCTGATTAATTCTTCTCTTAACGTTGGGTTTTAGGGACTTAGATTCTGTACTAGTTGAATCTTGACTTTCTTTATCTTTATTTATATTTGATTTAACTATTTTTACAGGACTTTCTTTTTTAACACTTTCTTTTTTAACATCAGTACGGGTTCTATCGGATGAAGTTATAGCTGATTTCCCATGGGTAGACATTGCCTTTCTTCTCTCTATTACTAATTCTTTACTAGATAAAGATGTTGAAGAATTTCTGTTTACCTGAGTTTTTGGAATATGTTTTGTAGCTGGTTTAGAAATATTATGATTTTCAGGAGAAGACTGAGTCCCAGAAATATGTATATCTTGAGAAGATCGAACTCTATCTTTGGTAGTTGAAGAAAAAGCAGAAGCTTTTTTACCGCTATCACTCATCGCCTTTCTTCTTTCAAGTGCAATCTCTCTGCTGGTTTTTTTTGACATAATCTTCAAGTTTGAAATTCTTTAAAACTTTTTTAAAACTTTCTCCAAAAAATTTTTTGGAGAAAGATATTAACTACGATTAGTAGCTTTAACGTCCTTGGAAAACTACAAAAGCTGTTCCTTGACTTTGAGTGTAAGCATCGTATCCGATGATTCTTACATGATGATCAGGGTATGCTCTATGGCATGCCTCTAATTCGCTCACGATCAAGTTAAGATCTTTTTCCCCAAAGAATGGGAGTTTCCAATAAGACCAATAAGTTTGCATACATCCACTTGGATGAACATGCTCAATAACTGGACTCCAACCTTGAGCAATTATGTACGCAATTTGGTCATATATTTCTTCCTGGGTCATCGGTGGTAAGAAACCGAATGTTTCCAGGGTTGCAACTGTTTGATAGTCGTTTACTGTGCTCTGGAAAGGCATAATTAATCAAAATGTGAATGTAATTACTCGTGAAACGAGATTTTAATAAGTTTGAGGAGAATTAATCTCCTCAATTTCGAAACTTGAGTTAACCTTGAACATCAAGTTTGTCGACAGTGTCAAACTCGAACTTAATTTCCTTCCAAGTTTCTAGAGCAATAGCTAATTCAGGACTATGCTTAGCAGCTTCCATAAGAATGTCTCTACTCTCTTTTTCGATTTCGCGACCAGCATTACGGGCTTTTACACAAGCTTCTAAAGCAACTCTGTTAGCTGCAGCTCCAGCAGCCGAACCCCATGGATGACCATGTGTTCCTCCACCGAACTGAAGGCAGGAATCATCCCCAAAGATTGCTAGAAGTGCAGGCATATGCCAAACATGGATACCACCCGATGCGACTGCAAATACTCCAGGCATTGAACCCCAATCTTGATCAAAG
Source organism: Prochlorococcus marinus str. GP2 (assembly GCF_000759885.1). Lineage (NCBI taxonomy): Bacteria > Bacillati > Cyanobacteriota > Cyanophyceae > Synechococcales > Prochlorococcaceae > Prochlorococcus > Prochlorococcus marinus. Next base: position 18,828 of record NZ_JNAH01000002.1, on the reverse strand, counting down.
AAGTTACCTCTTGATCTATCTTCAGGAACAAATGACTCTCTTAAGTTGTCAATGTAACCAAGAGTTGTTTGACGATCACCTTCTAGTTTTCCAACCACGGTTCCAGTATGTAATTGGTCTCCTCCAGATAGTCTCAAACATTTTGCAAGAACTCTGAAGTGAATACCATGCTTTGGATGTCTATCAATAACAGCATGCATAGCTCTGTGAATATGCAGAAGCATGCCATTTTTACGACACCAATTAGCTAATCCAGTATTTGCAGTAAAACCACCAGTTATGTAATCATGCATGATGATTGGCATATCGAGCTCTTTTGCAAATTCAGCTCTTTCATAGAGTTCTTCAGGAGTGTTAGCAGTACAATTTAGATAGTGACCTTTAACTTCTCCAGTTTCTCGCTGAGCAAGCTTAACTGCTTCTGCAACAAACTCAAATCTTTCTCTCCAACGTTGGAATGGTTGAGAATTAATATTCTCATCATCCTTCGTTAAATCAAGACCGCCTCTAAGACATTCATATACAACTCGACCATAGTTTTTACCAGATAATCCTAATTTAGGTTTGATGGTGCAACCCAGTAGAGGTCTTCCGTATTTGTTAAGTCGATCTCTTTCAACTACGATTCCGTTTGGTGGACCACCGCAAGTTTTAATGAAAGCAATTGGGAATCTAATATCTTCTAGACGTAGATGTCTTAGAGCTTTAAATCCAAAAACGTTTCCTACAAGAGATGTTAATACGTTTGTAATTGAGCCTTCTTCAAAAAGATCTAAAGGATATGCAATAAAAGCATAGAAAGCTTCAGGATCTCCAGGAACGTCTTCTATTCGATAACAACGCCCTTTATAAAATTCTAAGTCTGTAAGTAACTCGGACCAAACTGTTGACCAAGTACCTGTTGAAGATTCAGCGGCAACAGCTGCTGCAACTTCTTCTCTTGGAACACCTTCCTGACCTGTACATTTGAAACAGGCTAGTAAATCGGTGTCTAGGGGTACATATTCTGGAGTCCAGTAGGTATCTCTGTACTCCTTTACCCCTGCGTCATACTTCTTACTCATAAGGATAAATTTAGGTCTGTATAGGGAAAATAATTATTGTGCAAAATTTATAAATCTTGCTTTAATTAATTAGTCCTTTTGACCAAGAAATTCACCATTACCTAGAGCAGGTTCAACTTCTCTATGAGGACGAGCAATAATGTGAGCTGCAACTAAACCGTCTCCAACTCTTTCACAAGCATCAGCACCAGCTCTTACAGCTGCGTTAACCGCGCCTGTTTCGCCTCTAACTAAAACTGTGACATAACCGCCACCAACGAATTCACGACCAATTAGGCGAACTTCTGCTGCCTTTGTCATTGCGTCTGCTGCTTCAATTGCAGGTACAAGTCCGCGTGTCTCGATCATGCCGAGAGCGATACCCATTGTTTCTGTAGCCATTGTCTACTAAATACTAAATGTGGAATGTTCAATTCGAAGAATGCTTCATTAAGTACTTATAAGTCAAGCGTTTTCGACAAAATCTCCATTAATGTTTTTTCTATCATTCATAAGTTAAACTTATCACCCTTGGTACTATTGATATGTCAATACTTATGCAAATTAGTTAGTGCATCAAAACATACTGTTGTGTTAAGAAAAAATTTACATTATGTTATTTCCGTACGAGACAGGCCCTGTCTACACAGGTGTGGAATGTTCAACCTTTCCTGTCTCCGTATCAAGCTTTGAAGTAAGATAATATTCACAACAAATTTTTTATATTATTTTGAACCTTCCAGTTCTAACTATTGCGAGTGGCAATCAAAGAAAGGTATCTGAAATTTCAGAGATGCTGGATGTTTTGTCTTTAAAGGTTGAGAAGCAACCAGAATATTTAAATGTCGAAGAAACTGGGAAAACATATTTTGAGAATGCACTACTTAAAGCCAAGGCCGCTTCTCTAGAGACAAAAACTTGGGCATTAGCTGATGACTCGGGTCTTGAAGTAGATATTTTAGATGGTCGACCAGGAATTTATTCTGCTCGATATGCCAAAAATAATGATGAGAAAATTAAAAAATTAATTAATGAACTCTCTGATAGTCCTTATAGGAGTGCAAGATTTATAAGTTGTATGGTTTTGTGCGATCCCTCAGGAAACTTAGTTAAAGATACAACTGGAATATGCTGGGGAGAAATTCTCAAGAACCCCAAATATCCTAATGGGGAATTCGAATCTATTTTTTGGGTTAGAGAAGCTAATTGTGTTTACGGTGAGCTCTCACAATCACAACTAAATAAATTGGGTAGTAGAGGTAAAGCTGCAAAAATCATGTCACCTTTTTTAAAAAAAGAGATAGGTTTAAGTTAAAAAAGGTTTAAATAAAAAATTCTCAATAATTTGAAATTTCATCAATTGCTCTTATAGCAGCAGCTGCTGCTTCTTCTACATCTCCCTCTTTCCCTGCAAGAGTTAATCTACCAAAAGCACCAACTGCCTTTACATCAACAACAGTTATATTTGATGCTTTTTCTGCTTCATTTGCTGCTTTTAAAACATAACCAGCCGGTTCAGTTTCTAATATAAACATACTCATTCCAGATTGAATCATTGATCCACTTCTATTTTGTCTATTTATTAAAACAGCATGATCTGGAGTAATAGCTCGAATAACTTCTGTCCAACTTGTTGAAGGTTTGGTTCTTTTTTTAACTTCACTACCAATAGCATCTAGAACAACATCCCCAGAATGTAAAACAGTACTTTGATCTTTGTGATAAAGAGCAAGAGAGCCAAATGCTCTTTCAACAATCATCTGACCAAGTCTTACATTACTTGCTTTTAAAGCAATATCAGTAACTCTATGTACTGCCATCCCAGGTGAAACTTCCATCCAGAGGCATGAATCTCCAGGTATAGGCAAAAAACCTCTACTAACCGTCCCCATATATGCAGCTAATTGAGGTTGAAGAGAATCCAAAAAAACATATGTTCTCAACTCAATTTGCTCAACTTGACTTGCTTGTCTGGACACCAAAGACTTTTCTGAATCAGTTGTAATAAAACAGCTTGCACCACTGGCCTGAGATTGCACCTCAGATCCTGTTACAAGAGAACTACCTTTTTTTCGTTCCCCTCTGTTTAAACTAGAAGTTGGTTCCATTCACGCGACTATAACGGATAATGGTTCATTTTTTCTATTAAATTTACTTGCATGCTTCCCACAAAACGATAACTTCAAGTAAAAGATATGCATTTTTATGGGAACTTCTCAAAAAAAAGAACCAAATGTTTCTGGTACTGAAAAAGAATTAACTCCTGATCAAACTCTTGGATTAGTTAGCCTAAGCTTGATGCAAAAACTATCTCAAAAAGACCCATCTTTTAGTTGGTTAGAAGAAGATAAAATTGAAAAAGTAAATCTTAAGAACCTTAGAGATAGATTGGAGTTAACGCAATTAGCTATAAATACTGGAGCACCTTTAACCACTTCAGAAGTCACAGCTTTAATTGGGGCAAAGCCCGGGAAATCTAAGTTAGAAAGAGCAGGATTATTAGCAACAAAAATAGCTAGAAATGTGTGGAAGATTTCAAAAATAACTCAAGGAAATTCCTTCTACAGAAATTAAAATAATCCCCAAAAGTTTTTTTTCATAATTCCCATTTAAGTATTTAAACATTCATATAAGTTTTATAAATGTGTTCATTTTGTAAGAGAACTTATTAATTACTTTCTTAAATTAAAAAGTTTATGCAAGCTTGAAATATAAGCTCTTGAAAATTTTTAATGAGTAAAGTTGAATTTAATAAGGAAACTGGGCCCAGGGAAGTTTTTTGTGGGTTAACTTCAATAGTTTGGCTCCATAGAAGAATGCCTGATGCATTTTTTCTTGTTGTAGGCTCAAGGACGTGTGCTCATTTAATTCAAAGCGCTGCTGGAGTTATGATTTTTGCTGAACCAAGATTTGGGACGGCGATTCTTGAAGAAAAAGATCTTGCTGGTCTTGCTGACGCTCATGAAGAATTAGATCGAGTGGTAAATGATCTTATTGCAAGAAGACCAGAAATAAAAACTCTTTTTCTAGTTGGATCTTGTCCAAGTGAGGTAATCAAATTAGATCTTGCCACTGTTGCAGAGAAATTAAATAAAAGATTTTTAGGTAAAGTGAGATTCGTTAATTACTCTGGAAGTGGGATAGAGACAACTTTTACCCAAGGAGAGGATGGCGCCTTAAAAGCTTTAATTCCATTAATGGAGTCATCAGATGAGGAGAAATTATTATTAGTTGGGACTCTTGCAAATAATGTAGAGGATAGGTTTAAAAAAATTTTTAGAAATTTAGGAATTTCAAATATTGAGAGCTTCCCACCCCGTCAATCAACAGAATTACCAAAAATTGGCAAAAATACAAAAGTTTTATTAACTCAGCCTTATTTAAGTGATACCGTTCGAGACCTAAAACATCTTGGTTGTGAAATAATTTCAGCTCCATTTCCTCTTGGTATCGAAGGAAGTACTGAATGGTTTTTATCTGCAGCGAAAGCTTTCAAAATTAGTGAACTTAAAGTTCATGAAATTATTTCGCCTTTAATTAATAGAGCAAAACTTGCTCTTGAATCTCACAAAGAAATACTTAAGGGGAAAAGATTATTTCTTCTTCCTGAATCGCAACTAGAGATATCTTTGGCAAGATTTTTGCATAATGAATGCGAAATGGATCTTATAGAAGTAGGCACTCCTTACCTAAATAAAGATTTGATGAAAGAGGAGATTAATTTATTGCCTGATAATACAAAAATTGTCGAAGGGCAACATGTAGAAAAACAATTAGATCGAGTAAGGGAATCTAATCCAGACTTAGTAGTTTGTGGGATGGGTTTAGCTAACCCACTTGAGGCCGAAGGAATTAGTACTAAGTGGTCGATAGAAATGGTATTTAGTCCAATTCATGGAATTGATCAAGCCGCAGATTTGGCAGGTCTCTTCTCCAAACCTTTAAGAAGGAATCAAATCCTAACTTCAAAAACTTTAGTAAGGCAATAAGAGAATATGGAATTAACTCTATGGACATATGAAGGGCCACCACATGTTGGTGCGATGAGAATTGCCTCTTCAATGAAAGATATACATTATGTTCTTCATGCCCCTCAAGGGGATACATATGCAGATCTTCTTTTTACAATGATTGAGAGAAGAGGGCAAAGGCCTCCGGTGACTTATACAACTTTCCAGGCTAGAGACCTCGGAGGGGATACAGCTGAATTAGTTAAGAAAAACATTAAGGAATCTGTAGAAAGATTTAAACCAAAAACTCTTTTAGTTGGAGAAAGTTGTACAGCAGAACTTATCCAAGACCAACCTGGAGCTCTTGCAAAAGGAATGGGGTTTGATATGCCAATTGTTAATCTTGAATTACCTGCTTATAGTAAGAAAGAAAATTGGGGAGCATCAGAAACTTTTTATCAATTAACAAGAACTCTTTTAAAAGAGAAAGTAAGTTCTTCAGAAAAAATAAGTCCTCTAAGGTGGAAGGAATTAGGTCGCAGACCAAAAGTAAATATACTTGGTCCTTCATTACTAGGATTTAGATGTAGGGATGATGTCATTGAAATCCAACGTATACTTTCAGAACAAGGAATAGATACAAACGTAGTTGCTCCATTAGGTGCTAGTCCAGATGACATTGAAAGATTAATTGATGCTGAAATAAATATCTGTCTTTATCAAGAAATTGCTGAAGCATCATGTGAATGGCTTAGAAGGAACTTTGGAATGGAATTTACGAACACTATTCCAATTGGAATTAAAAATACAATTGAATTTATAAATGAAGTTCATAATAAGTTGGATCTCCCTATGACTAATAAAGAAGAATTAGAACACAAGTCAAAACTTCCTTGGTATTCAAAATCTGTAGACTCGAATTACTTAACTGGCAAAAGGGTTTTTATTTTTGGTGATGGAACACATGCAATCGCGGCTGCAAAAATTGCCAAAGAGGAATTAGGTTTTGAAGTAGTTGGTCTTGGGACATACAGTAGGGAGATGGCAAGACAAGTAAGAGCAACTGCAAAAGAACTAAATTTAGTAGCTCTAATTACTAATAATTATTTAGAAGTAGAAGATGCCATGAAAAAAGCCGCCCCTGAATTGGTTTTAGGTACTCAAATGGAAAGGCATAGTGCCAAGAGACTTGGCATTCCTTGTTCAGTAATAAGTACACCAATGCATGTTCAAGATGTTCCAGCAAGATATAGTCCACAGATGGGATGGGAAGGTGCAAATGTGATTTTTGATGACTGGGTGCATCCCCTAATGATGGGCTTAGAAGAGCATCTTATTGATATGTTTAAACATGACTTTGAGTTTGTTGATGGTCATCAAAGCCATTTAGGACATACAGCCACAAAAACAGGAGATTCAGTAAATTCTGAGGATAAAGAAGATAAAAATAGTAAGGAAGGAATTATCTGGACTGAATCTGGTAGAGCTGAATTAACAAAAGTACCATTTTTTGTGAGAGGTAAAGTCAAAACAAATACCGAAAAATACGCAATCTTGAGGGGAATCCCAGAAATAAGTGATGAAACCCTTTACGACGCTAAAGCATATTTCAGCTAATTTTTACTAATTAATTACAATTAAGTCATGAGTATTTTCACTCATAGTTGTATAGAATTAATTAGAAAAATTCAGTTATAAAAACAAATTACCCACTTTTAATACAATTAAATAAATATTTGTTTAGAAATATATTTGATGTGTATTTACGCTGCAAGAATATAGATAATAATGTGTTTTAAGCTTTAAATGACAAGTACTATAAATAGACCTCTTGATGGAGAAGGAAGTGTTCAAGTAAAGCAAGATCCAAAAATAAATATCGAAGAAGGGGCATTAGTTATCGCCGTGTATGGGAAGGGTGGTATCGGAAAATCAACTACATCTTCAAACCTTTCTGCAGCATTCTCAAAATTAGGCAAAAAGGTTCTACAAATTGGATGTGATCCGAAACACGATAGCACCTTCACTTTGACGCACAAAATGGTACCTACAGTTATTGATATTCTCGAAGAGGTAGATTTTCATAGCGAAGAATTGAGGCCAAATGATTTCATGTTTGAAGGTTTTAATGGCGTAATGTGCGTCGAAAGCGGAGGTCCTCCTGCTGGGACAGGGTGCGGGGGGTATGTAACCGGTCAGACTGTTAAACTATTAAAAGAACATCACTTATTAGAAGATACTGACGTTGTTATTTTTGATGTCCTAGGAGACGTCGTTTGCGGAGGATTTGCAGCTCCATTGCAACATGCTAATTACTGTCTAATTGTTACTGCTAATGACTTTGATTCAATATTCGCTATGAATAGAATTGTCTCTGCAATTAAAGCAAAAGCAAAAAACTATAAAGTCAGACTAGGTGGGGTAGTCGCAAATAGGTCAAAAGACACAGATCAAATTGATAAATTCAATGAAAGAACAGGTTTAAAAACCATGGCCCACTTTAAAGATGTCGACGCCATTAGAAGATCAAGACTAAAAAAATGCACCATTTTTGAAATGGAGCCAACTGAAGATGTTATTGAAGTTCAAAATGAATATTTATCTCTTGCTAATAATATGCTTGAAAACGTAGAACCTTTAGAAGGGAATCCACTTAAAGATAGAGAAATTTTTGATTTATTAGGATTTGATTAATCTAAATTAATCTAATCCTACCAATTGGCTTGTTAAGTCATAAGTTTGTTGAGAGGTCTTCGTATCAATTATTCTTTTTGACAACTTTTGTGAAAAAGCTTTTCTGCCAGTTTTCTGACGATTTCCCCAGCTCCAATGGACTGATGGTTTAGCAAATTCTTTATAAGTTGCCACTTGCGCGACCCTCTCTCCTGCAAGTCTTTGTGAAACATATCCTTTTGTTATGAATTTTTGAAATATCGGGAAAAGGAATCTAAATAACCAGGGTGTATCTCTAAAAAGTTTTGTATCAGCAACACATCCAGGATATAGAGAATTTACAACAATCTTCTCTGCAGGATATCTTTTTGATAATTCCTGAACGGTCACCATATTACAAAGTTTACTATCCTTATAAGCCTTACCAGGTTTGAATTTCCTTCCATTCGCCATACTTATTGGAGATAAAAAACCATTTTTAAATCCAGATAAATCTCCTAGATCAGCTGGAGCAGGGATGGGGATCCTCCCTCCAAGTTCTGAATAATTAGCTGTGACAGTTCCTAATATAGTAATTCTTGGTTTGAATACAGTAGATTTTCCATTTAAAAGAATTTCTCTTTCTGAAGATAAAATATTTTCTATCAGAAGGTGGATCATAAGAAAATGCCCAAAATGATTCACTGCCATCGAATTTTCAAAACCCTGTGGAGATCTTTCAGGCCTCTTTAGTCTTGGCTTATATACTGCTGCATTACAAATAAGAGAATTTATTGGATTTTTAAATGTTTCCAATATTTCATCGCAACCTTTTCTCACATCATCCAAGTTAGAAAGATCTATTTCTATAAAGTGAACATTTTTAATTTCATCTTTTGTCAAGAATGCCTCAGCTATTGTCATAGCTCTTTTATTTGATCGATTAACAGCTATAACTTCCCATCCAAATCTTAGAAGTGGTTTTAGAGTATTTAATCCTACTCCTGAAGTTGTTCCTGTTATTAGGACTAAACCCTTAATGTTCTTACTCACTAGCAAAAAAGTTAATAGAAAAATTATAAGTATAATGATCTTAGATCATCCTTATCAACGCCATATTACTCTGATAATGTCCCTAGAAATTATTTGATCCTGATCCTTCATAAATCTTTGCTCACCTTCAGAAGAAAATAAATCATCAAACCTATTTGTCAGATTATTGTATCGATATTTTTCAAATGAATATGAGTCTTGAATTTCCTTTAGTCTTGTTAATCTGACTTTGGAGCTATATCCTAGTTTAATTAAGCTTACTAGTGCTAGAAGGGAAAAGCAAATTTTTATAATCAAAAAAACGAAAGATACTAAATTATCCTGTTTCCGTTGCTTTCTTTTAAATGCAGAATCAAGATATTTTTTGTAAAAATTACTATTTTTATTTGAAGATTTTAACAAATTAAGTGACACTAAAATTTACTGAAAAATAATTCAGCCTCACTATATTATTACCTTAAAAATATTAATTTTCTAATAGACTTTAGTTTCTTCCTAAACTGATTCCTAACCGAAGAGCTAAAACTCCTGCATGTATAACTACTATTAGGCTAAGTGCAATTAAATTTATTGTTTGAGTTGGCTCCATAGTAAAAAAATATTTCCTATATTCTCCACCCAAAAGAGCGAATTTGACACACTATTACAAAATGATGTTACGTAATTAATAAATTGAAAGAAAATATTTATTGAAAATTATCATAAATAGACATACAAAATTAATTTTGGGAAGAGGAAATCAAGCTTTAATTTTTTCAACAAATAATTTACCTGGGTTTGAACAAATGGCTTTAGATCTAAATTCTCTAGAACAGACTATTTCCAATCCTGAAATAATTCTCACACTGAGGTTCTATTATTGGACTGGAGATTGGCTTTCAATTGGTTATCACCAAAAGGAAATTCCTCCTCATTGGGAAAAATTATTATCAAATGGGGAAATCAACATTGTAAGACGTCCCTCTGGAGGAGGCGCTGTTTTGCATTCAGGGGGTATAACATATGCATTAACATTTAAAAAAACTTACTATAAAATCCTCAGTTACGAAATGGTAAATAATTGGTTAATAAAAAGTTTTCGAGAATTAGGCTTAAGCTTACAATATGGTAATTTACGAAAATCACCTATAACATCTAATTGTTTTGGGACTACATTAATTTCTGATTTAGTTGATCAGGATGGGTTTAAGCGAATAGGAAGTGCCCAATATCGTAAAAAAGGTGCCTTCCTTCAACATGGAGAGATTCAAACAAATCCCTCAAAAGATTTATGGTTCAAATTATTTAGAGAAGAAGCTCCACCAAAAATAAATCTAGGCCTTACAAATGACTCAATAGTTCAACATTTAAGAAATTCATTCCTACATAATAAATCAAATATAAAGTTCAAAAATATTGCCATAGATAATAAAAATATAAAAAATCTTCATTAAACTGATTCTTAAAGATCTCCTTTCTGCTTCATTAAATTAATTATTCTTGGCAATTCAATGCCTAAGGGATACTGGTTTTTATAGTGTAATTTGTTGGCTATCTCTGAAGGTAAATTAAATCCTAATTTATTAAATATAAAGTTTCCAATTTTTAATCTATCAATGATACCCAAAGGGATATCTGCAGCATTGAGAACCAGTATAAAACCCTCACTCGTTTCTTCAAGTTTTTCTATAGTTTTCCATAACTTATCGTTACTATACACACTTTCAAAACTATCTATTGGTTTCTTAAAATCTCCAACAAAATGTCGTTCCCATTTTTTTATGGAGACAGTTTTTAAAATATTCTCATCAATAAAACCAGTCCATCTGCCATTATTCGTAACAAAAAAATATTTATCTGATGCATCTTTTTTATTTTTTATTAATGTATTTAATTCTGAGAAATTAGAATCGAATTCAATTTTCCTCAAAGGCTTTAGTTTAAGCTCAGAAACTTTACTGAATTTAAGTATGTTTTCAATTTTAAAAAATTGATTTTCTGATTTTGATGAATTAACTCCAAACAATCCTAAAAAAGAAAGAATACAACCATAGTAAAAATTAAATCTAAATAAAAAAATTATCCCAAATATAAGTACTAAAAAAGATAAAGATAAATTTACTTTATTAAGAAAGTTTCTTCCTTTATTTTTACTCCCTGAGAAATGCCAAATAATACTTTTCAATAAATTTGCTCCATCTAGAGACCCAATTGGAAGCAAATTTAAGAAGCCTAAGAATAAATTTAATATACCTACTCTAAAAATTATATTAAGGAATATTAGTTCTTGAGATGAATTAATATTACTAATAAAAAGGAGGATAAATCCTGCAGCGAAACATGATAGAGGTCTAACAATTGCGATTTTTATATTTCCTATAGCAGTTTGACAGTACTTATCTATTTGTAAAATTGCTCCGAGAAAATAAAAAGTAATTTTTTTTATTTTTACACCCTGATGTAAGGAAACAAAGGTATGTAAAACTTCATGAGAAATAATTGAGGACAAAAAGAAAAAAGAAGTTAAAAACCCTACAATCCAAGCTTCTTTAGTATTGTAAATATTATCAGAAGATAAATTAATCTGATTACTTATACTCCATGAGAATAAAAAAAGAATAACAAACCAATAGGGATGAATTTTGAAGGGAATTCCCCATATTTTAAAAATTTGCCAACTTCTCAAAAATAATCTCCGCTATATTTAGCAATAATATTAATTTTACATACAGGATAATGATATGCCCAAGACTAATACTTTAGTTAAAATTTGTGGACTTACATCCGAAGAGCAAGCTCTTCAAGTCGCTAAAATAGGAGCGCATGCCATAGGGATTATTTCGGTTAAAGAGTCACCAAGGTACATACCAGCTATAAAAAAGAAAAAAATTTTTCAAGCCCTAGAAAGTTCTTATCCAAATATTGAGAGAGTATCTGTTGTCCAAAACTGTCCAATAGAAACAATCATAAAAAATTTTTTAGGCAATCCGAGTGAGACTATCATTCAATTACATGGAGATGAAGATATTGATTACTGCAAAAAAATAAAAAGGGAAATTCCGAATATTGGATTATGGAAAGCTTTTAGAATAAAGACAGAAAAGGACTTAGACAAAATAAAACCTTTTGAGGATTTTGTAGATGCGATATTACTTGATTCTTGGAACAAAGAAACTTATGGAGGCTCAGGAAAAAAAATAAAACCTATTTATCTTAAAAATTTGAATTTTAGCAAACCTTGGTGGTTAGCAGGTGGAATATCAATTGAATGGATTAATGAAATCCTTACAGATATAAAACCTGATGGACTAGATATTTCAAGCAGTATTGAAATATCTCCAGGTTTAAAAGATATAAAAAAAACAAAAGCTCTTATAAAATTTTTAAAAAAGAATTAGTAATTATTTGTAGCAGATTGCTGTTTAACAAGCTCGAAAAATTCTTGCTTTAAACTTAAATCATGTCTGAAATCACCTCTTACTACAGAATTAATCATACTTGTATTTGGCTCTTTAACTCCCCTCCACTTCATACAGTAATGTTGAGCCTTTACGATAATGCCTAAACCTTTAGGCTCACAAAGTTTTTCAATTTCATCTGCAAGAATCATTACAGCTTCTTCTTGAATATGTGGCCTTGAGAAAACCCAATCAGCAACTCTTGCAAATTTTGAAAGTCCTATGACTTTATTCCCAGGTTTAATACCTATCCAACACTCTCCAAGAATAGGAACTAAGTGATGTGAACATGCCGATCTTACAGAAATAGGGCCAACTGTATAAATCTCATCAAGATTCTTATCATTAGGGAAGCTTGTTACTTTCGGTTGTTCATGATATCTCCCTTTAAAGACCTCATTTAAATACATCTTTGAGACTCTTTCAGCAGTCTCCTGGGTATTATGGTCATTTTCAACGTCTATTACAAGAGACTTTAGTAAGTCTTTAACCCTTGAGGTAACTTCTTTTTCTAAAATTTCTAGTTCTCCAGGATTTATAAAATTTGCAATATTATCATTAGCACTAAATCTTTTACCAGAATTCTTAATTCTGTCCCTTATAATTTCAGAGATTAATTTATTAGTAATCTGATCGTCAAAGTTTCTAATATTATCGTTTGGTAGTGTAGAGGTCATAAAATTCTAAACAGAAAATTGTTTGCAACTTAATTAACTGTATCTTTTAAAAGCTTAATTGCTTATACACTATATCACATTCTATTGTTCAATCGGGCTCTAATAATCCTAAAAAATATCACTTTTTCAGGACTAATTAAAGAAAAAGAATATTTAAAAAGCTCCTCCAGAAGGCATTAAAGTTAAGTCTTCAATCAGTTGTGATTCAGGTTTTTGAGCCATATAAAGAATAGTATCTGATACTTCGCTTGAGGAGAGCATAGAAGTTTTATCAAAATCAGCATTGATAGATTCTGAGTCCCAAAGAGGGGTATTTACTGAACCTAAAGTTATTGTGCAGGCTCTGATTGAATTAGATCTCTCCTCTTCCCTCAAGCATTTAGTAAACATAGCTAGTGCAGACTTCGAAATACAATATGCTCCCCATTGAGGGAAAGCATTATAAGAAGCATGGCTACTAACGTTAATAACTAATCCACCATTTTTTCTCATTTGAGGAACAATTGAGCTGCAAATTTGGAAAACACTTGTGAGGTTTATTTGCATAGTTTGTTCCCATTGGCCCAAATCCATCTCAACTAGTGACCCATTAAATGCACAACCAGCATTATTTATCAAGACTGAAGGGCAGCCATATTTCTTTATTGCATCTTTAATACAATCATCTATTGCAAGAGAATTAGATAAATCACATTTAACTAGGCTAATTTTAGATTTAGTAGGCAATAGTTCACTTTTTAGTCTCTGCATTGATTCCATGTTCCTGGCAAGCAAAATTAAATCCCAGCCAGCATTAGCAAAAGTAATTGCGGTGGATCTACCAATACCTTTTGTAGCACCAGTTATAAAAGCTAATTTCAATTTATTCAGTTTTTTGGGGGATCTCACTATAAATCTCTTCAATATTATTGGCTTCAATAAATTTACCTAAAACCCTAAACTTTTTATATCTTTCCCCAATTAATTCTTCTTCAGGCATTTGCAGTAAAGCATTAAGATGCTTCTCAATAGCCTCTTTTAGAGTATTGCCAGCATCTAAAGGAGCCCAATTATTCCCACCAGAAGGTTCTGGTAATACCTCATCTATAATCCCTAATTTAAGTAAATCTTTACCTGTAATTTTAAGTGCTGATGCAGCTTCTGGTGCCTTCCCAGCATCTCTCCACAAAATTGATGCGCACGCTTCTGGACTAGCAACTGTATAAACACTGTGTTCAAACATTAGTAACCTATCGGCAACACCTATTCCAAGTGCACCTCCTGAACCGCCTTCTCCAATAACAGTAGCCACAATTGGGACTTTCAATCCAAACATCTCTCTTAAGTTTCTTGCAATTGCTTCCCCTTGACCCTGTTCTTCAGCTTTTAAACCAGCATAAGCTCCAGGAGTATCAATAAAAGTAAGAATTGGTAAGGAAAAACTATTTGCATGCTGCATTAACCTAAGAGCTTTTCTGTAGCCTCCTGGTTTTGCCATCCCAAAGTTTCTTACTACATTTTCTTTTGTGTCCCTTCCTTTCTGGTGCCCTAATATCATCACTGGTCTATTATTTATCGAACCTATACCACCAATTAGTGCCATATCATCGCCACCATTTCTGTCTCCATGTAACTCTATCCAATCATCACAAAACATTTGAACAAAGTCCAAAGTACTAGGTCTTTGAGGATGTCTAGCTACCTGAATCTTTTGTGCAGGGGTGAGAGATTTAAATATTTCTTCTCTTCTCCTAGCCGCTAAGGTTTCAAGTTGTAGGAGCTGTTGACTAACATCTACCTCTGAATCTCGAGCTAATTCTTTAATTTGCTCTATCTGCTTCTCAAGTTCAACAAGAGGCTTTTCAAAATCAAGGAGATAGCGTTTAGCCATAATTTAAACAGTTAATACTTTAGGCTGTTTATCAAGTCCGATGGCAGAAAAACCATGCTTTAGAGAGGCTGCTCCAATAAATTCCATCTTTTCAAGGGAAATATTATTTCTCCCCCAACTAAAGTTTGTATGACACTTTTCAAATTCTAAAATCATAGCTTCTGCAAAGCAAGCGAACATCTCTCTCTGAGGATTTTGCATTTCCGCAAGTTCCATCATATTCCAACCAATATCATTGAAAAACTCTACAATACCTCCCTTTAAAACATGAATATTTTCACCATTAAACTTCTCATCAAGATTTTTAGGATATCCACCATCAATCATTAAACATGGTTTTTTTAAGTTATCAGTATCAATTTCAATAGTTTTAGGCATACTTGCAACCCACACAACAATATCCGCCTGAGGCAATGCCTCATCTAAACTTGTTATGGTGCCACCATCTAATTCTTTTTGTAAAAGCTCTAGTGGTTCTTGTTGTCTTGCTACCATAAGAAGTTCTGAAATCCCAGTTTTATTGATAAGCCACCTACAAACAGCACTACCAATATCACCAGTAGCACCAATTACAGCAACAGTTGCTTTTTTAAGATCTATTCCAATGCGAGGCGCATTTATTTCTAGTTGCTTACAAATAACCCAGGCGGTATGAGTATTGCCAGTAGTAAACCTTTCCCACTCTAATGCTGTGTTTCTAATTTGTTTATGTTGTAAAAGATTAAAATTCTCGAAAATAATAGAAGTAAATCCCCCTAAAGCGGTAATATTAATTCCTTTTTTCTGAGCTAGTTCCATAGCATTTAGTACTTTTCTTCTGGCGGTTTTAAACCTAGAAAGCATTTCAGGAACAAAGCAAGAATCAATGTAGGAACCTTCAATAGATATCCCAGTAGCACTCTTAACTTCTACATTCTCAACTAATTGAGGAGGAGCTGTACACCAAACATCTAGGTCGCCATCTGCAATATGATCAAAACCTAGTAAAGAAGCTTTTCTTTTTGCATCTTCAAAACTAGTTGAGTGGCCTATTAACCCAAACATTTAAAATTTATTAATAGTTTCTATACGATGTTATGAAGAATAGCACAGAGCTAACTACTTAAGAAGAAAGATTAATTATTAAAATTCTTAAATAATTAATATTGTAATCAGACAATAGCTGCCATAGCCATTCTTGCAATTTCTCTATTATCTAAACCTATTTCCATCAAAGTATCTTGATAAGCAATCATAAATTCTTCCATTAATTCTTCTCTGTCCATAGCCAAAACTGATGCGTCATCAGCAACTTCATCTAACATCTTTTTAATTAAGGGAAGGTTAACTTTATTGGCTTCCATCAATTCTTCTTTACAAGTAGATAAATTCTCTTTAAGCCACTCTTGACCATAATTTAAATGAAGATATTCATCTTTAACCACTCCTTCTGTTATTTTTTTTGCAAAAGGATCAGCAACTCTTATGTAGACGTTATAAGCAGAAATTGCGAATGCTTCGATTAAGATAGCTTGTATTAGAAGACATGTTGTTAAATTTCCTTTTTCAAGAGCAATTTGGAAGTTCCCATGTAATTTAGAGAAGAATTTTTTAGCAAATTCCATATCAGCTTCTACTCCTAAATTTCTCCCGCATGCAGTGAACCCTCTTTTATGTTTCATTTCCATTCTCGCCAATTTAGTCAACTCCTCTAACTCATTTGGTATTAAAGTTGCTATTGAAATGTAATTATCATGAGCCTCTTGCTCTCCCTCTATAACAATTGCATTTATTCTGCTGTATGCATCCTTATAAGAATCTGTAGTGAAGTCGGGCAAATCTAAAGGAATCGGATTAGTCGAATCTTCAGTAGTTTTTTTATTTGATTCTAGTGTTTGCATGTCAGTAATCTTTAGCTCATTATGCATGAATATTACATGATTATAGTGAGTTTATTTAAATATCATGAAAATAGTTTCAATTGTTAAGTCACATTTTTTACTTAAACTTATTCAAGAATTGTTTGGCCAATCTGATTGCATCAAATTCATAATCAATTTGAACCAATGATTAATCAATAATTCCTTTAAATTTTTTCCTAAAGTCTCATTTGCTCCTCTACTATCCCCTATAACACCTGATTTACTGAAGTCGTCAGTAAGCCAAGCAGTAGGTGCATTGC
Organism: Prochlorococcus marinus str. GP2; assembly: GCF_000759885.1. NCBI lineage: Bacteria > Bacillati > Cyanobacteriota > Cyanophyceae > Synechococcales > Prochlorococcaceae > Prochlorococcus > Prochlorococcus marinus. The sequence goes on along the minus strand of NZ_JNAH01000002.1, from coordinate 1,985 downwards.
CCTCAAGACTCCAACCTTCTGGGATCTTTCCTTTAATTCCCTCATTTGGGCGTTCATGACCTACTAATTCTGGTTTTAACGCGAGCATCAAACTTGTTTCAGCCAAAGAGGCATGCAGCCCATCCTCAATCTCAGTTTTTGTTAACAATTCACTTAATCCGTTAACACCACTCCATAAGAAACAAGGGAAAACTGCCATCCCTGGTGCGAAACTTCTTAACTCTCTTGCAGCTGCATTTAGCAATGAGATTTGACCTCCATGTCCATTAATCAATATCAATCTTTTAAAACCCATTTCTGATAATTGACCTCCGACCTCTTTAATCATTGAGGTTATTAAATTTGAGGAAAGTGAAATTGTCCCTGCAAAGCCCTTATGTTCTGGAGAAAAACCAATATATTGAGTTGGAAGTTTTTTTAATGGAATATCAGCAGAGAATAATTTAAAAACTTCGCTAATTATTTCATCAACAAAAATACTATCTGTAGCAAGAGGCAAATGCGGTCCATGTTGCTCAACAGCACCAAATGGCCAAATCACAGTTGATCTCTTGTTTTTTGCAATACTCTCAATTTCTTGCCAATTTAGATATTCAAATTTATTAGGTATTGGTTTAAAGTTCATTAATTTTAATTTTGAGTACTAACATTTAGAGTATGTTAATAATTAATCATTCTTATTTTACCTACGATGGGAGTCAGAAATAAAAATGCCCAAGATAATATCCAACCAAAGGGCAATAAAAAACCTCTTCAGGTACTTCACATAAGCAAGAAAGATACTCAAGAAATAAGTAATGAGCAAAACAATTCGCAAGAAGTTATTAAAAAAGAAAATATTGCAATCAAACCTCAACTCATTAAAGATGATTCAGTAAAAGAAATTGAGGCCAGCAATGTAAATACCGAGAATCTTGATATTTCTCAACAAGATTCAACTCAACAAGACTTAAATAGACCTCTTAATTTTTCTGAGCACAATACAGATTTTCAGATTGAGAGAAAAGTTGATGAATTCGATTTTGATGAAAATGCTTTTTTGGAGGCTTTAAATGAAAATGAGCCAATTGGGGCTACTGGAGAAACAATTACAGGTAAGACTATAGCAATCGAAAGTGATGGACTATATGTTGACATTGGTGGGAAAGCACCTGGTTATATGCCAAAAAAAGAATGTGGTTTGGGTGTCATAACTAACTTTAAAGAAAAATTTTCTATAGGCCAAGAAATGGAAGTTTTGGTTATCAAAGAACAAAATGCTGATGGGATGGTTACAGTGAGCGCTAGGGCATTAATTCTCAGAAAAAGTTGGGAGAAAGTATCAAGTTCCGCAAAAAATGGAGAATTAATTAACGTTTTAATTAATGGATTTAACAGAGGTGGGCTTACTTGTGATGTAGATGGATTGAGAGGATTCATCCCAAGATCCCAACTTGAAGATGGTCAAAATTATCAATCTTTTGTTGGAAAAACTCTAAAAGTAGCGTTTCTTGAGGTGAATCCAGAATCCAGAAAATTAGTTCTCTCCGAAAAGAAAGCATCACTAGTCTCTAAACTTACAAGTCTAGAATTAGGTCAATTAATTGAAGGAGAAGTTTTAGCTGTAAAACCATATGGCTTCTTTATAGATTTAGGAGGAGCTAGTGGACTTCTTCATCAATCCTCACTAACAAATGGATCGATTCGTTCTTTAAGAGAAGTTTTTAGAGAAGGGGAAATCATTAAAGCTTTAATATCTGAAATTGACCTGGAAAAAGGTCGCATTGGTCTCAACACTGCACTCCTAGAAAACTCTGCAGGAGAATTAATTATTGATAAGCAAAAAGTTATGCAAGAAGCCACAGAGAGAGCATTAAAAACTAAAGCACTCTTCGATAAAAAAGAACAAGATAAATGAATATCAATAAAAAAAAAGAGTCAGGTCTTAAATTAAAAATTTCAGATTGGGAATTAGATTTTTACTCAAGACCAATTATTGAAACAAA
>NZ_JNAH01000001.1 GCF_000759885.1 Prochlorococcus marinus str. GP2 | reverse complement strand
TTAGAACCAGCATCAATAGCTACTGCAAGAGTATCTTCACCAGTAAATGATGTTGAAAGATCCATTTGGTAACCGTAGACAGCTGTAAGAGCTTCGCTAGTGGTGTTACCATCAACAGCACCAATTGCCATATCTACAGAGAAAGATGCAGTTGTTGTTGTTGAGAATGAACCAGCTTCAAAGTCGTTAAGTCTAGCTTCAAGACCATCAACACGACTATTTGTAACTGCAAGTTCTTCTGCAGGTGCGAAATCATTAATTGTGATTTCGTTTGCTGTAGCAGACAAAGGCGCAAGTAAGCCTAATGTCGCAGGAGCTACAAGCAAGCTTTTAAAAAGCTTCATAAATTTCCTCACACGAAATTTAAAGTACACCTTAAAATACTGTACTTCTAGTACTAAATCAAGTTAAATTAGATACAATATTTAAAATTAATGTGACACTTTAAAAACTTATATATAACCTAACTAAATTTTTTTGAAGTTTTATAATTTGATTTACGATTTTTTTGAAATTTTAAATTCTACTTCTTTAGTTTTATATTTTTTCTTTTTGATGGATCCTTCTAATGGTTCAACATACCAACCACTAGCAATCTTTGTATCCACCTCTTCATAATCGCTTTTAATATTAAACTTTTTAAGAGATTTTTTTAAATAATCCATAAACAATTTCTCAATAACATTAATTTAGCAGGCAATGACTAAATTTAATATAAAGTTCCTTAAAAAAAATATTTATATGTATTTCCTAAAACTTATAATGTTATGTGAGTCTATCTGATTTCCAAACAAAATACATATATTGATTAAGTAGATATGAAAGGTTTTAAAGAATCGGAAGTCAACAAATTTGGAAAGGACAAACAAAATTCAAAAAATAAGAATTTGGCATTACTTCAGAATGCTTTAATTTTGCAAAAAAAAGGAGAGCTAAATGAAGCGGCAAAAATTTACAACAAACTAATCAAGAACAAATTTTTTGAAGAGAAGGTATTTTTAAATTATGCGTCAATTTGCCAAGATCAAAATAAATTAGATGATGCGATAGTTCTTTTAAAAGAAGCGATAAGAATTAATCCTAAAAATTTTATCGCCTTTTTTAAAATGGGTTTCATACTAAATAATCGTGGGAAAGTTTATGAAGCATACCCCTTTGCAAAAAAAGCAATAGAATTAAACCCAAATTTTTGGCAGGGATATCATAATTTAATTAAAATTCTTAGAGAATTAAATAGACCTAAAGATGCTGCAAGCATTGCAGAAAAGGCAAGGAATTTGTTTTCAAGTAATCACTTATTTGATGGTTTATTGGGTGAAATAAATGCGGATATTGGGAATTTTGAAGAGGCAATAGAAAATTATGAAAAAGCAATTAAGAAAGCCCCTAATAACGATGAGACTCTCTGTTGGACTATTTATACTTACGCAAATTTTTTAGTAGCAATTGGAAGAAAAAAAGAAAGCATTTCTTACTTGAGGAAAGTATTGGATTTAAACCCTAAATATGCATTAGGATATTATCTCTTGTCTGATATTGTCATATCTCAACAAGATGAAGCTTTAGAGAATATTATCCTTAATACCCAAATTACTAATTTCAATAATCTTGAAGATAAATACACCATTCTTTTTGCTAAATCTAATATTTTTCACAAGAGAAAGGATTACGAAAAAAGTTCAGATTTACTAAAGCAAGGTAATGATTTAAAACTTTTAGATAAACCATCAGATTTGGAAGAGAACATAAATTATTGTGAGAAAGTTAAAGAGAAAACCAATTTAGATAAATCATTTGACCAACCCAAATTTAAGTTTTTGAGAGATATTTTTATCGTTGGACTTCCTAGATCAGGGTCTACTTTAATAGAGTCCATATTGGGAATGAATAAAGATGTTTATAACTTAGGGGAAAATACTATTTTATTAAATGCCTTAAAAGAATCTGAGGAGTCAAATTACTCTAATATTGATCAAATTTACTTGAAACTTAGTCAAAATTTTTCTTCAAAAAAAATTACCACAAATAAAATGCTGGGTAATTTTATGCTCATACCTCATATGATTTCTAAGCTTCAACATTCCAAGGTGATTTATACATTTAGAAACCCTTTAGACAATATTTTATCAATGTATAGAGCAAAGTTTACAGGTAATGGTCATAAATATTCTTCATCACTAATTGATAGTGCTACTTACTATATTCATCATTTTAAAATCATGAGTTTTTATAAAGAAAAATATAAAAATCATATCTATTTTTTAAATTATGACAAACTTGTGAATAATCCAAAAATAGAGATAAATAAGTTATTGAGTTGGCTAGAGATACCTTGGAATGATTCTTATTTAAATCACCATAAAAGTAAACAAGGTTTTTTTATTGCAAGTAATGTACAAGTAAGATCTCCAATCAATAATAAATCTGTTGGAGGCTGGCAAAATTATTCAAATTTACTAAGAGAGTCATTAGATGTTTTTGAATCAAAAAATTTTCCATTAGATTCATTTGAAAAATTTTCTTGAAAATATATTTTCTTTTAATTTATTTATAATCGAAATTAAAATACTATTTAAATATTTGAAATCTTTAATAAAACGAAAGAATCTGAAAGCCCCTCTCGTTTTTTTAATAATATAGTTAGCTTTTATGAAATTTATATACCTGAGGAGCACAAGGTTAAATGACTCAATTCAATTTAGCGTTAAATAAATTGCCTAGAGATTTATTAGAGTTTTGTTTATTTTTAATAGTTGGATCAACTGCAGGCTATTTTGGTCTCATTTAAAATATTAAATTTCAAATTAATCTTGAATCAATAAATTTAATATACCTTTTTAAATAAACATTCTTCAATTTTAAAAATTTAATCTTAAGTCCAAAAAATTTTTCAAATATATAAATAACTGGCAATTTGTCCCTCGTAGATAACAACTATTTTACCGCTACTAATAGACTGTTTTTACGGAGATTATTAGCTGGAAATATTTTGGGGTGGATGAGAATTTACAAATTAAATTAACAAGAATAAAAGGTTTTTTTATTTTGAACATCGCAATTAGCTAAGGTCATTTTGAAATTGTTAAATAAACATCAGTCCCAAAAATCACATTTTTTCAGATTAATTGAAATAAAATAAGTTATTTATTTTCAAAAAGTTATTGCTGATTCAATTGGATATTTTAGTTTTAGTCTCCCTTCTAATTTCATTAATTCAACTACCACTAAAATTCCTACAACTTCTTTATTATTACTCTCAAGAATCTTCGTAACACAATTAATTGTTCCGCCAGTAGCTAATAGATCATCAACAATGGCATAAGAGTTAAACTTATTTAAAGCTTCTTTTTGAATTGAAAGTGAATTTTCCCCATACTCTAAATTGTATTTCTTCTCTAAAAGTTCTCCTGGGAGCTTGCCTGGTTTTCTAGCAACGATCATTGGTTTTGAAGCTTGCAAAGAGATTGCAGAACCAAAAATAAAACCTCTTGCATCTATAGAAATTATTGCATCTGCATTTTTTATAATCTGACTAGATGACATCTTAAGAATTAGTTCCTTAAATATTTTTGGATCTTTACTAATACCTAAAACATCTTTAAACTCAATCCCTTTTTTAGGGAAATCATTGTACGTATCAATTAATTCTTCAATACTTTTCATTCTCATTATTTACAGAAATGGTTTTAAATCTCATATATAGATAAATATAGCTAAAAGAAAATTTTTCTTAATCCTCTCAAGAAGTATCTAATTACTTCTCCATCGGATAACCATTTAAAGAATAGTTAGTTTTGATATCAAATCAAATAAAATTTAATAAAAAGTGTAATTTAATGGCAGCCACATTTTCTTTTTTGAATTAACTATTAAAAAATTAGTGAGAGATTTGTGATAATAATAATATTTATACCTAAAAAATATTTTTTATAAAATATTTGCCATTTTGGTCTTTTATAGATGTCTGTTATGAATTAAGATCTTATAAACGGGGCGTGGCGCAGCTTGGTAGCGCGGGTGCTTTGGGAGCACTAGGTCGCAGGTTCGAATCCTGTCGCCCCGATTGGAGTCTCAGCGGTTAGATATTTTCTCTATGTGTGATTTGTGTGTAATCACCTGTCTCACTAAATTATTTTTTAAACACGACCTAATGGACATGGTTGTGTGGCGTCAAACCTAGTATTTATAGTTTCTCGAGCCACTAGCAGAAAGTGTATATATTCCACCTTTTGAACCCATGTAGTAAGTCATTCCTTGATATTGTGATTTGCCATATTTTTGAAGTCTTTGCATATGCACCTCAAAATATTCATCAGAACTGATATTTATTAATGGGTCTTTTTTTACTTTTTTTATATAAGCCTTCTTAAGTTCAAGTTTTTTTTCTTCCATTAATCTTTTTTGCTCTTTTCTCTTTGCAACATTCTCTGGTTTATTCATAATCCTTAGAGCATTACAAAACACAAGGAATATAAGAACCGCAGCCACAATTAAACCAACTTGATCCTCTCTTTTTTTCTCATAAGAACGATCAAATTGAGCAATGTAATTATCACTTGAAATTAATATTTTGGTTTCAATCATATTCTTTATCTCGATCTAATAACTCTCTTATATATACATCTGCTAGTTCGTTGTCATAGGTGTTTTCTTTAATTTCTTTGATGATTTCGTCTAAATTTTCCATAGTCTTCAACCCCTATGTGACAGTATTTTAGAGCTATTTAAGCCAAAATAACACTTCTATGATTGACAACCAACCTAGAATCAAATTCAAGTATTTATAATTTCATGCCAAAGATTATTAAATCAAAAAAGGAGGAAACCATATACAATAACGGTCCAATGTACTTTTTAGAAGCTGAAAATAATAATCCTGGATTTCATTCTCTTTCTACAATAATTTCACTCGCAGATGATGGGTTTATATATGAAATAGGAGTTAATGCTGACGATTATTGGCGTGCATTTAAATTTACATCTAATCCAAATGCTAAAAACAAAACAAACTTATATGAAATGTTATTAGGGGCAAAATTCTCAGAACAAATGAGTCAATGTTTTAAAACTAAAAAGGAATTAGTTGCTGCTCTTGAAGCTGGAGTCCTTCAATGGGAGAATTATCCTGTGCTAGATGGCAATAACAATAGCAATATAAAAATTAAACTTGAGATAGTAGAAGATGAGAATAATGATCAGCCACAAATACCAAATTCACAATTAAAAGATAATGATAAGACAACAGAGCGCGCAGAAGTTGAATATTTAAGTCCTTCTCAAACAGCTAGCCGCAATGGCAATTATGTAACGATCAAAAATAATTTTGTCTCTTCAAAAAACAAAAAAAGTGAATCCTCTTTTCCTTATTATTTTCTAAGAGTTCTCGCAGGAAGGATATGGATATTTATTTCAGTAACTACTTTTGTATTTAATTTTGGCCAAGTTTTTTTATGCTCTAAGTTTGAACCTATAGGTTTTCTATTCTTAATATTTACTTATTGTTTATCTGTATGGGCAGTTAATGCAGATAAGTCAAATAATAGGAACACTAGTTTCTCATATTTCCTTATCCCGAGAGGGAAATTAAATAAAATAATTTTTTATACCGCATTATCTCTCGCAATACTTTCAATTATGGGGATAGCAAGTGATCCAAATAAATTTTGTTAATAATCTTAGAAGAAACTCTTACTACTCTTACTACTCTTACCGATATAATTAATCTGATTGACAGTCGATCTAAACTGAGAGGGATAAAGCCTCTTTTTTTTGGATAAAACTAACACTTGGTTAATTGGAGTAATTGCTGTTCTTCTTATTTGTTTTTCACTTTTTGCATATCTAAATGCACAAGCGAACCAATCCTTGCTCCGACCTAGTATTGAGGATTTTGACTATAAAGCATTCTTACTACGCCCAAAACCTAGTATCGAGGATTTGGAATATAAAGCATTAGATAAGAAAAGGGCAAATGCTGAATATGCAGCGAATAGGGATTTTACTGACTATGAAAAATTTGGAAGTATTCTTTTTTGTAATTCATCATTGAATAGTCGGATTGAAGCAGCAACCTATTCGGCACAAATGGAATTATATATTTCTGGGAAAGAAGCAGATTTATCAAAATGGGATATTGCTATCAAAGATTTTGAAAACGAAAAATCAAAATGTAAAGACGTTTATCCTTTAGTAAAACGCTAACTACACACTATTACTTTGGGAGCACTAGGTCGCAGGTTCGAATCCTGTCGCCCCGATTGACTTCTCGTGATTCTTAAAAACCTTTTGGGCGATCCTTAGGCGATCATCTGCTATAGATTGCTACACTTTGCGTTTTGGCTTGCCCTTAGTGGAGATTGAATATGCATAGCTAATCAGTAGTAAGTGGCCATTAGCTCTATTTCCCTGGAAAAACACCTCTGCTTATTTGAATTTAAATAGTTTTTTTTGATAAATGGATCAGTTGATTTGATTTAGAAACTTTCTACTCCTTTCATGACTAGCATTTGAAAAGAAAACTTCTGGTGGAGAAATTTCTAAAATCTTTCCTGAATCTATAAATAAAACCTGATCACTGACTTCCTTGGCAAATTTAATTTCATGCGTTACCACAATCATGGTCATTCCTTGATCAGCAAGCCTTCTCATTGCATCGAGCACTTCATTAATACGCTCTGGATCCAATGCACTAGTTGGTTCATCAAATAATAATAATTCAGGTTTTAAGGCCAAAGATCGTGCAATAGCAACTCGTTGTTGTTCTCCACCACTAAGTTGACCAGGGTACTTTTTTGCATGAGATTCTATTCCCATTTGACAAAGTAAATACATCCCATACTCTTCTGCTTCTTTTTTATTGCGTTTTTGAACCTGGATTGGAGCAAGTGTTATATTTTCTAAAATTGATAAATGGGGAAACAAATTAAATTGCTGGAAAACCATCCCAACTCTACGTCTAATTTTTTGAATTTTTCTTTCGTCTGAATCTGCCCTAATTTTTATACCTAAAACATTTAATTCGCCTTTATCAAAAGTCTCAAGACCATTAATAGTCCTAATAAGTGTACTCTTTCCTGATCCAGATGGACCCATAACCACCAGAACTTTGCCTTGATCTAAGGTAAATGAAACTTTATTAAGAGCAAGAATACCTTTAGCATATGATTTGGTGAGATTTTTAGCGGTAAGTATTGGCTTCATAGATTTAAGATTAATATCCTTTATTAATTGTCATTTTTTGCTCAAGTTTTTTTGAAACAAATGCCATAATTGTACAAAAAAGCCAATAGACGGAAGCTAACCAAATATATACTTCAATATATTGTCCTATGAATTCTGGATTGGCAAGAATACTCCTACTTACACCAAGTAATTCCATCAAACCTAAGATTGCCATTAAAGATGTATTTTGAAAAAGCCCAACTAACTGGTTTGTAATAGCTGGCAATGCAACTCTTAAGGCTTGCGGAATAAGAATATATATATTGATTTGATATTGGTTTAAGCCAAGACTTTTAGCAGCTTCAATTTGATTTTTAGGTATCGACTGTAATCCTCCTTTAATATCTTCAGCTATATATGCTGAGACAAAAAAAGTAAAAGCTATTACAGCCCTCCAGACACGATCTATTTCTAAACCTACAGGTAGAAATAAAGGTATTAACAATTGTCCAAAAAAAAGTACGGAGATAAGAGGAACAGCTCTCATTACATCGATATAAACAGAACTTGATTTCTGAATTAAAAATATTGAACTTCTTCTGCAAAGAGCTAATAAAATACCAATTGGTAAAGAGAAAAGAATACTACAAGAAGTTATAAGAATTGTTAGGGTTAATCCACCCCAATGACGTGTCATTACTGGATTTAAACCTAAACCACCACTTAGCAAATAAATTCCTAATGGTACTGTTCCAATCCATCCAAAAATTAAATTTTTACGAAGCCATTTCCATTTAGGCCCATAAACTGTAATAGATGTAATAGATAAAAGACTGAGGAACCAAAGAGTAGGTCTCCATTGCTGATCGATTGGAAAGCTCCCAAATGCATATAAATTAAGATTTGATGTTACGACTTCCCAATTAAAATTTATAAAAATCGAAGTTAAAATTTTTAAAATTAATGGAATTGAAATCAGAAAAAAAATTAAATTGCAGAAATTATATTTTGATTTTGCTAATAAAGAATTTTTAATTTTTTTAAATAAATTTGGATTTAAATTTGGATTTATATTATTCATTAATTAAGTTATATCCTTGTTTTCATTATTGATTTATCAATGATTCCCATTACTTTTGTTATTGATAAATTAAGGATTAAAAAACTGCAAAGTAAAATTATAAAGCACTCTACAGCTCTTCCTGTTTGGTTGATGATCGTATCATTTATTGCATATATATCTGCGTAGCCTATAGCTATAGCAAGTGTGCTATTTTTTGCAAGATTTAGATATTGACTCGTAAGTCCTGGAATAAAAGCTGGTAATGCTTGAGGTATTATTATTTTAATAAATCCTTGTTTTTCGGAAATACCTAAACTTCGAAAAGCTTCCCATTGACCTACAGGGACAGACTGAATTCCACCTCGAATTACTTCTGCAATAAATGCGCTTGAAAATATGCTTAAACCAAATAATAATGCTGAAAACTCTGAAGATAAATTAAGTCCAAATAACTCTATCCCTTTATTGGAAATATTAACTAAATTACTTAAATTCAAAAAAGAATTATTACTTATACTTAGAAATCCAACAAAATACCAACACATAAGTTGAATTAAAAGTGGAGTCTGTCTAATAACTGTGATATATCCAGCAGTAATAACTCTAAAAAATGAATTTTTACCTACTCTCAAAAAACCTATTAACGTTCCTATACAAGATGCTAAAACAAGAGATGAAATAATAACTTTCAAGCTATTCATCCATCCCATAAAAAGGGCCCAAGCATAACTGTCCGAAGGACTATAAGGCAAGGGATGTTCTGCCAAAGAAAAGCTTGCAGGCTTTGTTAACCAATTAAAATTGAATCCTATGCCTGTTCTCGTAAGATTAATAATTAAGTTATTAGTTAATATCCCTAAAAAACCAAGAACTCCAAACACTAAAAGAATCTGAAAAAATATTTTTTTATTTTTACTCATTCTTCAACATATTTTGCAATTAATTAAATGGTGGAGAGATATGTAAACCACCTTTACTGTAGATTTCATTCAATCCTCTTGGAATAGGTACATCGCTATCTATCCCAAGATTTCTATCATAAATTTCACCATAATTTCCAGTAGCTTTTATAACATTAACTACGAAGTCATTTCTTAATCCGATTTTTTCTCCTAAGCCTCCATCAACTCCAAGAAATCTTCTTAATGATTTTAATTGTGGATTATTTTTTGCGAGCTGGACCTTATCAGCAATATTTGATTGGGTTATACCTTGCTCTTCAGCAGCAATCAAAGCGAAAACTGTCCATCTCATAGCGTCGGCAAGTTTCTGTTCAGACCCATCTGATGCAGGTGCTAAAGGCTCCTTACTTAAAACATCATCAAGGATAATATGATCTTTTGCATTCTTAAAACCTGATCTAGCTGCTGCCAATTGAGATCGATCAGAGGTCATCGCTTGACATCGACCTTGTAGATAACCTGCTACTACCTGATTAAGATCTTGATATTTAATTGGTATATAAGGGAGCGAGAGACTTTCAAAAGTGTCATTAATATTTTGCTCAGTAGTTGTTCCTGAACCTACACAAATAGACTTATTAGCGAGGTCTTGAATACTTTCAATACCGCTATTTTTTTTAACCATTAACCCTTGCCCATCATGAAAAACTACAGGAGCGAAAGTTAACCCATTTCCTCCAAAAGAATCTCTACTAAGAGTTAAAGTAGTGTTCCTTGACAACAAATCAATATCTCCTGTTTTAATAGCTAAAAATCTTTCAGCAGCAGTTAGAGGTCTAAACTGAATTTTTTCTGAATCTCCTATTATTGCTGCAGCAAAGGCTTTACATATATCTACGTCTAATCCTTTATAACTTCCGTCTCCTTCAATAAAGCTAAAACCTGGGATTTTTCCGCTTACCCCGCAAATTAATTCATCTCTTTTTTGTATTAGGGCTAGCCTAGAAATATTATCATTTTGATTACTAGCACAACCAGTTAAAAACAGACCAAAAGCGGCAATTCCAAAGAATAATCTATTAATCATATTTTTTAAAACTTTAATGAGTAATTTTCTTAATTTTAATGCGCAAATCAATTAATAAACAAAATTTAAATATTCTCCCTCGATTGTCATAGAAACAATAAAACACTAGCCAATCAGCTTCCCATTTTGTCTTGAGCGGGCGATCCTCGGGCGATCATTCGCATAACTTTGCCATATCATGCTGTATTTGAGAGGAATTTTGAGACTCATTTCTATAAGTCTTTCCTAAGAAAGAAGTTATACCATCACTTATTTATTTGATCTGCTGTCGCAATTTGCTGATCGAGTGCTTTGGGAGCACTAGGTCGCAGGTTCGAATCCTGTCGCCCCGACTTAATCAAATCCAATTCATACTAGCGAGTTATCCAGACTCGCTTTTTTATTGCTTTCTTTTGGAATAATGAGATTGAGCGAGCTTTGAGCGAGATTCTGCTATACCTTGCATAACCTTGCTAAGTAGTATCGCTCAAAGTGATTATGACATCCACAAAATAATCCCAATAATTCTTATTATTAGAGAAAACACTTCTACAATGAAATCTCTGCTATCGAGTAAAAGATCAAAAGCAATATTAGGAATTGGTTTAATAGCTATTGGTATTGGTGCAATTTCAAAAAAGGTTATAAGCTATCCAACTGGTGGCTGTATGAAAGGTAATCAAGAATTGACTTTAAATAAAGGGATAAACAAGTTCTTTATTCAATGAGTAAGCGTTTCATTTATTTATTAATATATAGGCAGAATATAACCAGATCAAAAAAACACCAATTGCAATTGTGCTTCCATAAATAAGAAAATTCCAAATTTTACTTATTTTGGGTTTTTATAATTTTTTTCTTCTTCTTTACTAATCATTACTTCTTTTTAGATTTTCTTGTTCCACCATAAGAATATTTACTTTCTTTTGAAACAATATGCCAACACTCTATACAGCAAAAAATCCAACTTTTATAATTTATAGATTTAACTCGATAATGGATTTCATCCTCTTTATTGCATAAATCACACTTTTTCATTTAATAAAGTAAAAAATCCCGCCAACGAAAGTGCTACCTACAAGTAGCAAAACCATAAGAAGAAAAATTAATTTAGGTAAACTTCCAATCATTTTTTTTGGGTCATTTTGAAGGTTAAATATGCAGAGCCACCTAGTAATAACAAACTAAACAACACCATAAGTAATAGCTATTCCATACATATTCTGACTATTAATTACTTGCTAATCCCATAAAGATAAATCTGTATTTCCAGTTGATCTTTGCACCCAGTGAACTTTCCAATCATTATCTACTTTTTTAAAAATAGAAGTAATTGTTGCTAAGTCTTCATTAGGTGTACCTTTGTAAGTGAATTTTGAACCAAGAGTAAAAACAGACATTGCTACATCTTCAGAAAGAAATTCAATCTTATGAATTTTTGTAATTTCTGCTTTTTCCTGAACAACATCGCCAGAACTCATCATTTCCTCGAATCCCTTTGCACTTATTGGATTCCCGCTAGGTCTGATAAGTAAAAAATCTTCAGTGGCATTATTTACAAAAAATGAGCCCATTTTCTGCGGTGTTGCGAACTCATACAACATCGATTCAATTGTTTCTCTATCTGTCATAAAAAAAACTCTATCCCTCTAAGTTTAGATCGCATGTCAATAAATTCTTCGCTCTAGTGCTCATAGGGCACTAGGTTGCTTGTGAGCGAGATTTGAGCGAGATTTTGCTATTTATGCACAACCTTGCTATATCTTCCTACTTTTTAAGACTCATAAAATTTCTTTTAATGCCAACTAACTAGCTATAACCTCACTTATTTATTTGGCCTACTGTCGCAAATTGCGTACTGGGTGCTTTGGGAGCAATAGGTCGCAGGTTCGAATCCTCTCGCCCCGATCATTTAAACCCAATTCATACTAGCGAGTTACCCAGACTCGCTTTTTATTGAAAAATTTGTCTACGCCCGAAGTGGACAGATAGTGGGCAACTTCAATTCTGCTTAACGGTAATTTTCTTGCTTTTTTCTTATATCTTCGTAAGTATGCGTATGTAGGCTCTAATTTTCTCTAAATAGCACTATATACTGGCTTATTTAGACTTATTTTCCTCTAAAAAACTGTCACATAGGAGTTGAAGATTATGCAAATTCCAGACGAAATGTTAAAAGAGATTAGAGAAAGTGGATACGATCAAGAGCTTGTATTTACACAAATAAGAAAGCTATTAGACAGCGATAAACCAATTAAAGAAAACGAGTACAATCTAGAGCTTATAGACAATTACTTATTAGACAAAGGTCCACAAGAACTATCTAAAAATGCTGCTGAGATAGTGATGGCAGCAGAGCTTATAGACAATTACTTATTAGATAAAAGATTTTTGAGAGATCTTGAAGATAGGGATGAATATAATGCTGCTTAACTTTCCAATGTTTATAGAAGGTTTATTAATGCCTTTATTAGGTTTAGGTATATTTGTTGTTTATAAGAGATCAAAGAGAAAGAAAAGAAAGTTTCATGCACCACCAACCCATCAACTACCTAGTTAATTGGAAGAGAAAAGTTTTAATGTAACCCAGGGTTTAGCTTTACTACTATTAAAGTCTTTAAATTTACCTGCAAACTTGGTCTTAAATCTAATTATTTTTATAACTAATCCAAAAAACAATATTGGGTATTAAACAAGAAACCCCTCCAGAAATTCCAACTACTGAAAGGGTTATTAAATTGACTCGCAAACTATATTGAATCAATTTATGTCTTGCAGCAAACGTAGAGTGTGCTGACGAGGTTTGGCCTCAATTAATTTATAGCAAAAAATTTTAAACTCCTGCTACTTTTTGTTCCTCTAGTCGTTTTTTTAGAATTGAATAATTTTTTGTAGCCCATTTTCGAGAAATATCTAATTCAAGATCTAACTTCTCTCTAAGTAATTTGCCAATTTTAAATACTTCTACAAAACCTAGATAAATTATTACCAGCACCTTAATTATGTTTATTGCAACAGTTATTACCTTTTCAATTCTTTGATCTTGCATTTGAACTTATTAAAGCCCACTAAAATTAACAGAGGTAAGAAATTATGCAAATGCACTGAGTCATAGAGGGTGAGCTGTAGGGGGAGCTAGAGTATAAAAACACCTTATATAATCTTCGAAGATATACCTATATTAAGTCTAAAATTAGATCCCCCTATCAAATAATTTAGACTATTTCAATTATTTCAAGGAAATCTCATTTGCTAGATCGAGTCCTTTAGTAGCACTAGGTCGCAGGTCGAGTCATGAAGCACCGATTGGGTTTTCAGCGAATGGTAAATATTACAATACGAAAGCGATACGAATAGCAAAAACTCCTCTGGACACTTTTACTGAGTCACAGACTCCCTTTCATACTAATCAGGTTTTTTAATATTAAAGTTAACTATTTTTGGATTTTCAAAGGAATTTGATTCTTAATATTCACATTAGTACTATTTAGAGGCTCATCAACACAAAGACTTCTATGATCAAAAGATCCATCAGAAAAAGCAAAGGATTCAGCTGGTGCTTTACGCACCTCACTTACAAGATTTCGCTTTAAGCTTAGACCTCCAGAAGCTCTCCCTAATGCATCCCCTGAAACCGCTCCAATTGCTCCACCAACAAGTGCTCCAGAATTTATCCCAACTGCTGTGCCACCACTTAAAGCAGATCCAGCTATGGCTCCAGCGACTGCACCTGTAGCTCCTCCATAAAAAGCATTTCTTGTGGAAGCCATTCCGTAACCTTCCTTTTCAGACATGTCTATATTGTCAATAGCCGTGCCAGAAAACATGTCTTTTCCGCGAGCATTACATAAGGTAGCAGCGCCAGCTTGGTCATGATTAGGAGCAAGACCCGCAACTAACTCTAGGTGACTAAGAAAAGTTTGAGCAGTTTTAAAATTCCGAAAACTAATATTAGAAATTTGCCTTTTGCCAGAGTTATCAAAATACTTTACTAAAAATCTATAATCTTCTTTTTGAGAAATGAATATAACACCCCCTTTTGAAGTCGCATTAGTCATAGTCCAGGCGATAATGTTATCAACGTTTATAAATTCACCTTCACTAGTATAGATTTTTTCTCCATTTATACCGATTGTGCATTTATTAGAATTAGCTCCACATAAGCCTTCAATCTTATCCCCAGATATTTCATTTTCTAAAAGTAATTTATTTATCGTTGGCATATGTTGTTTGAAGGCAGCGGCCCCTACAAACTCATTAGCATTAGAATAATTTACAGTCCCCAACAGAATGATGGATGTGAAACTAAAGTGATTAATTATTCTTTTAAATAACTTCAAAATTTTAATAGTATTTTTATTATTATATTAAATCGATAAAAATTTAATACATTTGTAAATATCTTATTGAAGATTATGGTTTCTTAAATTAATTTTCTGCTCAACAATAACTTATTGAAAAGTTATATTTACATGCCGCTTTTATATAACTAGCTCGTTTTTATACCTTTTGATATAAGAAAGTCATACGAAAGGAACTACCTTTTTTAAATAATTCTGGAAACTATAGAACAGTCTTTTATGCTTATAAATATTGTTATGAATGAGATTATAGATTCTCACTAATTTAGGGTTAGTGCTTTGGGAACACTAGGTCGCGGGTTCGAGTCCTGTCGCCCCGACTTTTGAAAACCAAGTCATACTATTGAGTTTCCCAGACTCTCTTTTTTATTGTTTACACTCTCACATTAGAAAGTGGCTCTAGTATCTTCGAAGATGTCCTTAAAAGTAGATAAGGCCTGCGATAAGCAGACCTTCTTGTGTGTAAGATTTTTAATTTAGATTCAAGATTTAGAAACTAAATGATGTTTTTACTACAACACCTGTTTCGTCTTCTGCTCCAGCTTGGTTATGTTCAATGATGAATAGAGCAGGAGTGATAGTCATACTATCGTTAACATTGTAAGTATAGAAGACTTCATAGGCCATGTCTTCATCAACGCCTTCATTCTGTGGTCCATCAGAGCCCAATGCAACTCCAAGAGTTCCATTTCCGAGCTCGTCCCACTGAAGTCCAACAAACCACTGAGTTGTCTCTTGATCATCAGCTCCAACTTGCTCGACTTCACCGAAT